>JAAYFA010000395.1 GCA_012728445.1 Clostridiales bacterium
AAACAGAGGGCGCAAGTGTAAAGGTTTTGGGCAGCAGCTGTGCAAAATGCAATCAGCTTGAAGCTGCCACAAAAGCCGCATTGGAGCAGCTCGGAATGGAAACGACAATTGATCATGTGACCGACTTCTCAAAAATTGCATCATATGGAGTCATGACAACGCCTGCCCTGGTTATTGACGGAAAAGTGGTCTCCTTTGGTAAGGTTTTGAAAACAGAAGAAGTTGTTAAGATATTGCAGAAGCTTAGATAAATAAAAACCTTTCAATGACATTTTGATTTTCGTTTTGTTTGTAACCTTGGTGCCGTTCCCGCTTGGTGTGAACGATGTTTATATTCCTTGAGATACGCTTGCGTTTTCAGTCATCCTATTTGTTGTTGTACCTCTAGCAGGTGGCGCAATCACGGGATTTCTGAATAAAAATTTAAATAGATTTATTAAAGTAGAGGGAAAGAATATGAGTGACATGAAACCAAAGGTAGCCTTTATCTGTGATCACAACTCATGCCGAAGCCAAATTGCCGAAGCCCTAGGAAAGCACTTTGCATCCGATGTGTTTGAGAGTTTTTCTGCCGGAACAGAGCTAAAAGACCACATTAATCCAGACGCGGTTCGCCTTATGAAACAGCTATACGGAATTAATATGGAGGCGACTCAGAGGCCCAAATTGCTTGAGGAACTTCCTGGAATAGATGTGGTTGTAACAATGGGCTGCAATGTTGAATGCCCGTATCTGCCATGCAAACGTCGTGAGGATTGGAGCTTAGATGATCCCACCGGGAAACCCGATGATGAATTTATCGCGGTCATAAATATTATCGAATCAAAAATTCGGTTGTTGAAAGCGGAACTTGTGGATTTATGAATTCCGTGCGCAAAACAAAAACGCCAGCATTGTATCAATACTGACGTTCTTTTTTGGAGAAGGACACGAGTTTGATACAAAATGCACACGGTAACCTCGTTCCCGTTTGTTCCGTTTGCTTTGTGCACACCCTTGATACATAAACAAAGCAAGCTACTCTGCAATACTATTTTTCGTGCTTCCGATTCTTTACTCTCAGTTATTAGGGGCGGGAGCTTTCACCACAATTAACTCCAAGGTTTCATCGTGCAAATTGTTTACATTCATTTTGGTTTGGAATGGAATCTTTAGAAGCGTACCGGCTTCGTATTCGTGTATATCCTGGTCATTCAAGCCGATTGAGAGCATTCCGCGAACTACGGTCATGTATACGTTTGAATTAGAAAGATGTTCGGGCAATCCTTCGTTTTTGTTAAATACCATATGCAGATAGTGTACGTTTTCATCGAATATGACTTTTTCTACAGCCTTTTTATCGTCCCTTGTTAGTTTAAATATCTGTTCAACCATTGCGGCATACCTCCTATTATTATATTCTGTGCAGTGCTCTCTATTATATCATAGCGATTTACCCTGGTCTGTTGTAATTGCAACAAACCATTGCGTATCATATGTTCTTACCGTAGTGAATGGCACTTTTAGGGCAAACCTGCCGACAATTTGTGCATTG
>JAAYFA010000137.1 GCA_012728445.1 Clostridiales bacterium
CATTAAGACTGTTGAAATGTTCCGTATGCTCGGTTCGGGTTCCGAGGCCTGCATGGCTTCTATCCGCATCGCCCGCCTTGCGACAAAGAATAAGAACATCTTAAAAATGGGCGGTGCCTACCACGGCTGGAGCGATCAATTGGCTTACGGCATACGCATCCCGGGCTCAAAATGGACACAAGCAAGCGGTGTCCCCCACTATATTTTCAAACATACGCAGGAGTTTTTCCCGAACGATTTGAAGGATTTAGAGCGCAAGCTCAAAACCAACCGCTTTAGAGGTGGCACCGCCGCGGTCATGATAGAGCCCGTTGGCCCCGAAAGCGGCACAAGGCCGCTGGACTTTAACTTTAACAAAGGTGTAGAAGCACTTTGCCGTAAATACGGCGCACTGATGATTTTTGACGAGGTCGTCACCGGTTTCCGTATCGGCATGGGCGGGGCGCAAGGCTATTTCGGCGTTTCCCCCGACTTGACCATTTTCGGCAAAGTCATCGCCGGCGGCTACCCGGGTGCAGGCGGCATCGGCGGCAAAAAAGAATATATGAAGTACTTGGCAGCAGGTATTTCCGGCGGCGGCAAACACAAAAAAGCACTCGTCGGCGGCACCATGGCGGCAACGCCAATCAGCTGCGTGGCCGGCTACTATACGCTGTGCGAGCTTGAAAGCCAAAACGCCTGCGAAAAAGCAGGGCTGATGGGCGACCGCATGACAGCGGGGCTCAAAGCGCTTATCAAAAAATACAACCTCCCCTTCGTCGCCTTCAACCAAGGTTCCATCTGCCACCTTGAAACGGTCGGCACCATGCACTTTTCCATCAACTGGAAGAAGCCGTGGACCATCCCCAATGTTCTTAAAGTCACCTCCGCGCGTAAAAAGGAAATGGAGCACATGGGCGCCGCTTATATGGCGGAAGGCGTCGTTACCCTTGCAGGCAGCCGCTTGTACACAAGCGCCGCCTATACGGAAGAAATGATCGACGAAGCACTCCAATGCTTTGACAGAGTTTTCGTTAATGTCGCACAGATAAAAGAAGCGGAATAAGCTGGATCTAAGGGTCGAAAAAATCTTCGACCTACGAAAGGACATGAATCTGATGGATATCAACACCGCTAAACAACAGGTTATCGATGCCGGCAAACAGCTCGTGGCAAAGGGACTCATTTCCCGCACTTGGGGCAATGTCAGCTACCGGCTTGACGACAAAAGTTTTGTGATTACACCAAGCGGCAAACCTTACGAAACCTTGACCCCGGAGCAAATCGTTCAGGTTTCCATCGAAACGCTTGAACACGAAGGGGATGTGAAACCCTCGTCGGAAAAAGGCGTACACGCGGAGGTCTACAAGGCCCGGCCTGAAATTAATTTTGTCATCCATACACACCAAATGAACGCTTCTATCATGAGTTCCCTTGGCAGCGACATCCGCTATGTGCCCGAGGCGGCCGCCAAAGTCATCGGCACCGGCGTACCCCTTGCCGGTTACGGACTGCCCGGCACAAAAACGCTAAAACTTGGCGTTGCCGCCGCATTGAAAAATCCCGGCATCCGAGCACTGCTCATGGCGCACCATGGTGCACTGTGCTTTGGCGAGGACAGCGAAAAAGCGTTTGAGGCAGCCCTCGTGCTGGAAGATGTCTGCGCCCTGCAGATTTACACGCAAGTCAAAAAGATATATGGCGCCGACATAGACAGCATTCAACAATTTGCCGCCGTCACCGCACAAAACGAAACCGACTGCAAAAAAGTGCAAGCCGGCAGCAATTGCAGCAGCCGGCGTGAAGGCGAAAGTTTTGTGCTCAGTTTTGCCGACAGCGGTAAAAGCTCCGTGACGGTGAACTTGGCGACCGGCAAGGCATCCGGTGGCACAGCACCTGCCGAAGCCGAGCTGCACAGGGCCATTTACCAAAAAAGAAAAGAAATTAACTATATCATCCATTCCCGCAGTGTCGAAACGGTTGCCGCCTCCTGCTTTTGCAAGAGCATAAAACCGCAAGTGGATGACTTTGCGCAAATTGTCGGTGCGGACGTGCGTTGTGTAGCATTTGACGAAGCCAACGCCGAAAAATCCGCCGCGCGTTGTATTAAAGCGATGAAAGGCCGACACGGCCTGCTGCTCAAAGGCAATGGCGCCCTGTGCTGCGGCCCCGACGAAAGTGACGCCGCGGCGGTTGAAATGATTATGGAAAAAAACTGCCTCACATTTTTGGCAACCGTTCTTTTCAATGTCTATGAGCCGATTACACCGCTTCATTCGCATTTGATGCGGCTGGTTTATTTAAAAAAGTATTCCAAGCAAGCGAAATAAGTGGCTTTGACCTTATTGCCGCTACTGTGTTAAGCCCCCCCAAAGTCAATTGACTTTTGGGGGGCTTTTTGCATGATTACGGGGCGCAAGGAGTTGGTGCTCTACCTCTCAGCCACCTGCGGGCGGCAGCTCTCCTAACATAGGAGAGCCAAGAAGGAGTGCGTTCTTTCTTTGCCTCTCCTTGGTAAGGAGAGAAAGAGGTCGTCTGCGAAGTTCTTCCTGAACGGTTTCATCTTTCTGTTTGCAGGATTCTACCTCTCAGCCACCTGCGGGTGGCAGCTCTCCTAACATAGGAG
>JAAYFA010000111.1 GCA_012728445.1 Clostridiales bacterium
GTAAATAAATTCAATATCGTTTGAAACGACAGGAAAAATTCAAACACCTTTGTGAAAACCGAAAGCAGTTTGCCCCAAAACTCATTTGCACTTGCATCATTTTCTTCCACATCACCGCTTGTCGTAATTGTAAACGATAAGGTTTCGCTCATCAACTCTCTTTCACTGTCGCCGATTCTGAAAGTGTAGGTTTGGCCCGGTTCCAATCCGCTTATGGTTACGGTGTGTTTTAATAATATACGGGTAACTTCAATCTCCGTAAAAGCAAAATCAAAAGTTTTTACGGTTACTTTGTTGGGTGCTAACTCTTTCGTATAGCTTGCGCTTTCCGGCAGGGGATTGAACAATATATCGTTGCCTTCAATACCCTGCATGGTTTGCCAGGTTATGAAAATATCGCCCAAATCTGTTGCGCGCATAACGGTTATGTTGGCAGGCAGTCTATAATTCGCATTTGTTGGTTCAACTGCTACCTTGCCTTTATACTCGAGCGTTGCATTTAAATCCCCGCAGAAAAATGGATTTACATCGGTTGTAAAAGACTCAAAGATATCTGCCAGCGCGCTCGAAATCTTTAACCGCGAATTTGCGTTAAGATATTTATAGCCTGCGGTATAGACCAAAGCTTTAACCAAATCTCTGCCGCTGTCTACCCGAACAAACGGGATAAGGTTCAGGCGCTTTGCGGCATTGTTCAGTATGGTATCAAGAATACCGCCAACACTCAAATCGCCACCGGCCAAATTGCGCAAGGTTTGCACAACATCGTCGGGTAAAAGAATGTCCAAATCATCCAGACGGATGGAGGGTAGTATATCGTCAAACAGCAGGTCATTGATGATAATATCAAGCACTTCTTCTACCGGTCTGTCCGCACCCGCCTGCGTGCGCAATGCGTCCAGCGCTATGGAAATTTCGGGGTTGTTTAATGCGTTTTCGTTACCGGAGGAATGGTATTCAAAGGCCAGCATGATAATTTTGCCAAGCTGTGTTGCACTATTTCCTTGGGCTAACTCAAGCTGCATGGCTCGTTCAACAACCGTGCCAAGCAGTGCTTGCGTATGTGTGGCGTCCAAAATATATTTGTGGTCAATTTGCTTGACAACAGCGGCCAAAAATTGCGAAAAATCTTGTACAGTCAGATGGTAACCGCTGAGTGCGGATTTTAATGCACGCGAAGATGCAGCGGCCTCACGGCCAAGGTCAATCCCTTTGTCGGCCAACAAGCCGGTAAGTCCTTGGGGTAAAGCATTCTGAATATCTTTGCTCAGCTCCGGCAAAAAGTTGTTTTTAAGGAACTGCGCGGCATCGTTTCGAACCCCGTCCTCAATGGACCCGCCCATCAGCATTGGCATACAGTAATTTTCGCTAAACGGAGGTTCAATCACACCGTATTGCGCCGATACAGCGCTTACATCAACAGGGCATTCGGCGTCGCAGTCCACATTGGTGAGCGCGCAGCTGATATTCCCGTTGTCGGCGGTTGTGAAAATAACCTCACGGTACGTGTTTGGCGTACCAACCAAAGCATCGGTTTGAATGTCGTAAATTGTTTCGCCGTTAGCCGATACGAGTGAGGTAACATCATTCGCGTGAACATGCCCGGTGAAGATAAAGTGCATACCGGCGTCGGCCAGCTCATAGGCGTATTTTTCGTAATTTGGGAGCATATCGTCATCCGCAAGGACACTTTGCAAATCAAAGTGCGACAAAAAGCTGTGGTGCGCCATCCCGAGCACCGTTTCGCCACGGGCTTGTGCAGCACGCGTTTCATCAAGTACCCATGCGGCAAGCTCAGCGCTTATCGTTATGCCACCTTCTTTTTTGTCCAATCCGTCTTCGGTAACATCGGCAGAGTACTTGCACTCATCAATGGCTATCAAGCGGTAACCACCCGGCAAAGCAGCCGAGTAAGACAACATACCGGCTTTGCCGTTTGTCGGCATAAAAACGTTGTCAGCTTGTGTATAGCCAAACTCCGCATAAATGTCTTTAAAAGCCTCGGGGGATGTGACCTCGGTAGGGTCATCCACATCACTCACGGCATAATTGACAGCGTTGTAGTTGTTGATGTCGTGGTTGCCGTTGATGACAAAAATTGGGATACCTGTCCGAGCTTCAAACGCCCTGAAAAGTTCGGCAACCTCTATATGTGCCGTGATTTCACCATTAAAGGTCATGTCACCGGGCACCAGCAAACATTCCATGCCATACTTACCGTTTTCTTTGCGAACGGCGGCCGTTTCAAGCATGGCACGCAGTAAAGCTGTGGATTCACCCATTAATTTTGTATCACAATATGCGTCTTGGATGTATTTGGCGGAGTCAAGATTTACAAAGCTTTCCGGATAAACATGGATGTCGGAAACGACACCGAAATTCACCGGTGTACCGAGGCTGTTATTGGCATAAGAGGGGACGGAAGAAGCTGTGCCGGCAAGCAAAACAAGAGCCAGCAGGAACGCTGTAAGTTTTAACATTGCTTTTTTCATAAATGCACTCCATATTCTTGAAAATTACCGGGGAAAACATTGTGAGAGAGGGATTAATACTAATTCCTCGTTAAAACCTAACTCAAAATTCGGCGCAAAAAACCATGTTTATATTATCATGAAAATGCGCTTTGGTAAAGAAAAACAGATAAAAAGGTCATTAAACATGTAAAAAAGACGCTAAACTAGTCTTCCGGAGACCGGTCTACAGCCCTTTTCGTGAATTTGTGAACAAATTATTCGTATGAAAAAAGGTTAAACTATATTTAATTGACAAATAACATGAAAACGATTATGATAATGATGCGTTCGAGCACTCCGGTTAGGTGAAAATCACGAACGATTCTTTAGATGGGGGGGACAGCATGTATAACATATTAATAGGCGGAAAAGCGGGCCAGGGCATTGACACTACAGTGGGGATATTGGAAAAACTGCTGAAAAAATCAGGCTACAATGTCTTTACGGTAAACGACCTTATGTCACGCATCCGCGGTGGTCACAACTTTTCATTAATACGATTCGGTTCACAGGTCATACTGTCACACAGTAGGAAGTTAGACGGCATAATCGCGCTGGATAATGAGACGGTTGAACTGCATAAACATGAGCTGAAGCCCAAAGGATTTATCCTGGGCGACAGCTCGCTTGAAACGCAGGACGAAAGAGTACAAAAAATAGATATGAATGAGATGGCAAAAAAACTTGGCAATTCCAGAGTTGCAGGGGTTATTGCCATTGGCGCTTTACTGAAGATTTTTGGGGCAAACCTCGATTATTTTAACGATGTCATCAAAACATTTCTCGACGAGAAATACGTTGATATAAACATTCAGGCGGTTCACGAAGGCTACAACAGCGTCGAAAACAAATTCCCACATATCCAAGGTGCATTCGGGGACTGGATGACAATAAACGGCAACCAGGCCGTGGCACTCGGTGCCATTGCCGCGGGTTTGCGGTTTTACGCCGCCTATCCCATGTCACCATCCACGTCCATCATGGCCTATTTGGCATCCAAAAGTGAAGAAGCCGGTATTGTTGTGGAGCAGGCGGAGGATGAGATAGCGGCTATCAATATGGCCATTGGCGCTTCTTTCGCCGGCGCGCGGGCCATGACCGGGACCTCCGGCGGCGGGCTTTGCCTGATGGTGGAAGCGCTCGGCCTTTCCGGTATAGCGGAAATACCAGTTGTCGTGGTTGACTGCCAGCGCCCGGGCCCGGCAACCGGTTTACCGACCAGAACCGAGCAGGGCGATTTACAGTTTGTAATATCTGCCGCGCAGGGCGAATTCCCACGCATGGTCATTGCACTGCGCCACCATACGGATGCGTTTTACCAGACGGTAAGGGCGCTGAACCTTGCGGAAAAATATCAGATCCCCGTGATTATTCTAAGTGATCAGTATCTTTGTGATACTTCTGCCACGGTAAAGCCTTATGATTTGAGCAATATCGAAATGATAAAACCGGCGGCAGAGAAAACGGGCGACGGCGAGTACCTGCGTTACCGCTTGACCGAAGACGGCATATCGCCACGGTTGGTACCGGGCAAAACAAAAAACCTCGTTGCTATCGACAGCGATGAGCACGATGAACGGGGTTGGATCACCGAATCGGCGGATATGCGCATTAAAATGGTAAATAAGCGAATGAAGAAACTGGAAAAGCTGGCGGAAGAGCTGCAAGAACCGGAATTTATAGGCTCACCGGATTTTGAAACCCTGTTTGTCGGCTGGGGTTCAACCTATGGACCGATTGCCGAGGCGGTGGCGCTGCTCAATGGCGAGCACGGCGGTAAATACGCGGCGCTGGTGTTTGGGGATATTTATCCCTTACCGCAAAAAATGCTTTTGGAAAAAGCCGCAAGGGCAAAACAGATTGTTAATGTGGAACAGAATGCCACCGGGCAATTGGCAAGCCTCATACGGGCGCAAACTTCCATGGTCTGCACATCAAGCATCTTAAAATATGATGGTCGGCAGATTACCGGGGAAGAGATTGTCGAAAGAATCAGGGCCACAGCCTCTGAAAGGGGGATTTGACGAATGAACACAGAAACTTTTACAACTTACGAAACGGCATGGTGTCCCGGTTGCGGCAACTTCAGTCTTTTGGATTGCCTAAAAACCGCGCTTGAAGAGCTTGGCAAAGAACCTTCCGATGTATTGATTGCCGCAGGCATCGGCCAAGCGGCAAAAACCCCGCAATATATAAATGTGAATGCCTTCTGTGGCTTGCACGGCCGGGCACTGCCCGCCGCGATTGCCGCTAAAATAGCCAATGAAAAATTGACGGTCATTGCGCATACCGGTGACGGCGACGGATATGGGGAAGGTGGTAACCATTTTATCCATAATATCCGCCGCAACGTCAACATCGCGCATTTCGTTCATGACAACCAAGTGTATGCCCTCACCAAAGGGCAGGCTTCGCCGACATCGGACGAGGGGTATGTGACGGGTGTGCAAACCGACGGGAATCACGACACGCCGCTTAACCCGGTTTTGGTGGCGATTGCCGCCGGAGCGGGTTTTGTCGCAAGAGCCTTTACCGGTAACAAAGCAGGTCTTGTGTCTGTCATGAAACAAGCGATATTGTTTGACGGGTACGCCTTGGTAGATATTTTCCAACCGTGTGTTTCTTTCAACAAGGTCAATACCTTTGCCTGGTACAAAGAGCGGGTTTATGAGCTGGACGACAGTTATGACTCGACCAATAAAGTTTTGGCACTTCAAAAAGCCATGGAGTTTGGCGAAAAGATACCGACCGGCGTCATTTACCGTGAAGAAAAACCCTCGTTTCATCAAAAGAATAGCGTTCTCATGCATGGTCAACCGCTACTTGACCGGTTGACTGACCCGGCTGTTGTACAAAAGTTGGTTAATGAATTTGTGTAGATGATTTAAAAACAGAAAGGAGGATGTGAAATGTTGTGGACAGTTGTTGGTATACTGA
>JAAYFA010000189.1 GCA_012728445.1 Clostridiales bacterium
ACTTTAATATCGATGTTGCATTCGAGAACATCCATGTTATTTTCAAGTACCAGTTCCGCTTTGCCGCCTTTAAAAAGCTCTTGGAAGGTCTCGCCGAAATGTCGGTTGATTTTGTGGAACTCTTCGCGGAAGCGTTCCGCCATTTTGACCGTCAACTCTGCGATAAGTCGGTTTAGCTCGTCCCTTGATTGTTCGATATCAATTATCTGCGTGCCAAGGAAGACGTACCGCTCGGACACCTCTTTATATTCTTCGACAGCGCCGACATTGACACTGCCTAAATTGCGAATTTTATTGCGGATTTCATTTAACGTGCGCTGTGCCTTGGCCGGTTCTTCAATAACAATATTCAAGTCTTCCGCCTCGCGGCGTGTGAGCTGATATTCGTCATAAAGCTTGTTTTGCGATTCCTCAAGCTCACGCTCCAGCGCCGCTTTGCGTTCTTCAAGGCGGGCGAGCTCGCCGCTCAGCTTTTCTTTTTCTTCGTTCCCGGCTCTTTCTTTTAGCCGCAAGGCGGAACTCTTTGCCTCAAGCTCGCTGCGGTTTGCCACGAGTTCGCTGACTTGCTGTTTGGAAGACACACTCTTTTCTTTTAAAGAGGCGGCCTGCGGTTGCATGTCGGCAATCTTTTCCTTAATCTCAATACTGTTTTTTGCTATGGCACCGATTTCGGCGTTCAAATCGCCAATGCGGCCTTCATGCGAGGCTCTGCGGCGTTGTAGCAGCGCAACAGCCTCTTCCTTGGCCTCCATATCTTTTTGGGCCGCTAAGATATCCAAATTGATCTTTGCTTGTGCCCCGGCAAGTTCTTCACGGCGGGAATCAAGCTCCTCACGCTCAACGTTCAGCGATTCCATATCTTTTTTAAGGATATCCGCTTGCGCATCAAGGTCCGTGATGATCTTCTGTGACGCCTCAATGGCGGCGGTGAGTGCTTCAATACGCCTAAATGCCGCCTTCTTTTCGTCTTCGAGTTCCGAAACGGCCGTGGACGCTGTTTCCATCCGACCTTCGATGAGTTTGTATTCGCTCTCTTTGCGGATTGTTTCCTCTTGTGCTCGGGCAAGGTCCGCTTGTGCGCCGTCCAGCTCCGCTTCGGCCGCCGCCAATTCTTCGGCAAGTGTTTTATAATCCGTTTGCATTTGATCATGTTTTTTCTGTAACTGTGCAACGGTCTCTTTGATTTTTTCAATTTCGTTGACGCGGCTTAAAATGCCGGCATTTTGCCCTCTTGAACCGCCGGTCATAGAACCGCCGGCGTTGATAATCTGCCCGTCAAGGGTAACAATGCGGATTCTGTAGCTGTATTTTTTAGCCAGAGCGATGGCATTGTCCATGTTGTCCAAAACGGCTGTGCGGGCGAGGAGCGATTTAATAATCTCCGTATATTTGGGGTCAAAGTCCAATAGCTTGTGCGCAAAATCCACAAAGCCTGTGCAACTTTCAAGGCCTCTTTCAGTGGAGTCTCTCCCGCGAATTGCGCTGATAGGCAGAAAGGTGGCTCTTCCCTCACGGCTTTCCTTGAGATAGTTGATGGCACGTTTGGCATCGTTTTCGTTGTCGGTAACAACATGTTGCACGGATGCGCCAAGCGCCGTTTCGACCGCAACGGCATATTCATCGTTTACCGTGATGAGTTGCGATACGGTGCCGTGGATACCGGGGAGCGTTCCCCGTTTTGATTCACGCATAACCGCCTTGACACTGCCGGAGTAGCCTTCCATGTTCTTTTCTAAATCATCGAGCATTTTTGCTCGTGCGCTTTTTTGATGGATATTCAGATTTAGGCTATCCAGCTCTTTTTTGACTTTTTCGGTCTTATCCCCGCGGGATTGGACCCTCATGTTATAGCCCGTCACCGCGTTCAAAAGCCCTTTGACGCTTTCACGGCATTGAATAAGTTCTTCACCGCACACTTTGCGCCCGGTTTCCAGTTCTTCGAGCACACCCGCCCTCGAGGTTAAGGCTTCGTCGATGGCCTCAATTCTTGCGCTAACTTCTTCTTTGGAGGAAACAGCGGTGGAGACCTCAATCCTTTTGCCGGACGCTTTTAGGCTGAAGTCTGCGATTCTATGTGACAGAGCTGCCGTTTTTTCGGCAAACTCCCGGTTTTCTTGTTTTACGCCGCTGATTGTCTGCGCGGCATTCTCCAGTTCTACTCTCTTTAATCTGATTTTTTCTATCAGTGTGTCAATTTCGCCGACCGCTTCTTTAATTTGATCGTCAAGATGCTGTTCGGTGCCTGCGGCCTGTTCCATATCGCGTGTAATACGCTCGATGGTTTGCGTGTTGTGCACAATGGTGTTTTTCTCAACGGCTACTTGGCCTTCAATTTGGAGGGCCTCCTCTTCAAGGCTTGCCGCATCTTGACGGACTTTTTCTATCGTCAGCGTTATTTCTTGCCCACCGGCAATAAACGCATCGCTTTCACTTTCAAAGGTTGCAAGTTCTCTTTGAATGGCTTCGTATTGGCTTGTCGCAACGGTAAGCTTTGTTTCCTGTTCCTTCAAACCGACTGTTGACTTTTTGATGGAATGGAGCCACAGCCCGATTTCAAACTCTCTTTTTTCTTGAGAGAGGACCAAAAATTTCTGCGCTTTTTCGCTTTGGACCTTGAGCGGGCCCACTCGGCCTTCGAGTTCGCTGTAAATATCACGCAGACGCACCAGGTTTTCTTCTGCCTGCGCCAAGCGACGGTTTGCGTCCGTCCTTCTGTAACGAAAGTGCGAAATGCCGGCAGCTTCCTCTAACATTTCCCGCCGCTGGCCGGAGCGTGCCGATATTAGGTCCGCAATACGCCCTTGGCTCACCAAGGAGTAACCGTCTCTGCCAAGGCCCGTATCCATAAAAAGTTCGTATACGTCTTTTAGTCTGGCCGTTTCTCCGTTTAAAACATAAGCGCTTTCACCGGAGCGGTAATAACGGCGTGTCACGCTGACCTCGTCCTTGTCACAGGGAAGGGAGCGGTCCGTGTTGTCGAGGCGCAGGGTAACCTCAGCAAAGCCAACGGCTTTGCGTAATGCAGTCCCGCCGAAAATGACGTCT
Organism: Clostridiales bacterium; assembly: GCA_012728445.1. Classification (GTDB taxonomy): domain Bacteria; phylum Bacillota; class Clostridia; order Oscillospirales; family Acutalibacteraceae; genus UBA1447. The sequence goes on from JAAYFA010000189.1 coordinate 3,046, forward strand.
TCCATTTTTGCGCCGCGCAGGTTTTTAGTGGACTGTTCGCCCAACACCCAGCGCACAGCGTCGGATATATTGCTTTTGCCGCTTCCGTTTGGCCCCACAACGGAGGTGATCCCTCGCCCAAACTGCAGCACAGTTTTGTCGGGGAAGGATTTGAAGCCTTGCATTTCCAGGGACTTTAATGTCATCTCATCGTTTCCTTTGCTTTTATGATGTCGAACATTTCTATTATAACATAACTGTGACCTGATATTTTTTAAGCCCCGGGCAAGGTCGGACTTTACATCGATAGCCTTCCGACTCCAGAATGGCAAGGTTTTCACGCTTATGCCCGGTCATTTGAGAGACCCCGTTTTGGGTGACACAGAGCGTTGCTTGCCCGCCCTCGGGGATGCTGTCGTGTAAGGCCTGTCTTGCTCGTTCCAAATAAATAGTCGCATCGCACAGTTCTCTGAAAGCCGGGTGATAGGGTCCTGCTAGGTAGCCTTCTTCAACCCCTCCACCCGAATGAAGCCCCAAACGGATGACGTCAATGCCGCTGCCAAAAAATATTTTCAACAATTCAGCGCAAAGCGGGATGGCCTCTTCGAGGGTTTGCGGGTGGTATTCTCCCGTGGCGGTGAGTTGTTCCAGATGTGTGCCGCGCAGGACTACGGTGGGGTATATCCGGACGGTTTTTGGCTTTAATGCCACAATTTTGCGGGCGGTCAGGAGGCAGTCTTCGGGGGATGAACCATACATTCCGGTCATCATTTGAAGCCCAAGCTCAAAACCGTGGGTTTTTATGAAAGCGGATGCATCAACAACATCTTGAGCGGTGTGCCCCCTGCGGTTCATCGCAAGAACGCTGTCACTCCTACTTTGTGCGCCAAGTTCGATGGCGGTTACGCCGTACTGCTTTAATAGTCGGCAGATCTCGGGGTCTATGGCATCGGGGCGTGTTGAAATGCGAATGCCGGTAAAACGCTTGCCGTCTATATACGGGTGGGCCGCTTGGAGCAGTTCCAACATATAGTCCCGGTCGATTGCCGTAAAACTGCCGCCGAAAAAGGCGATTTCCCTTTTGTCATCAGTGCCTGCCCATGCATCGCCTGCGGCGCTGACGGCCTCGTCAATATTCTTTGCCGACAGACGGGCGGTTTTGCCGGATATATGACGCTGGTTACAAAAAACGCATTGCTGCGGGCAGCCTTCATGCGGCACGAATAGGGCGACATTGATATGCTTCAAGATTTTTGCCTCCGACTATATCCCCATTAAAGCAAGGGCTTCCCTGGCGGCTTCCTGTTCGGCGAGTTTTTTGCTTTTGCCGGTTCCGGTAC
>JAAYFA010000037.1 GCA_012728445.1 Clostridiales bacterium
ATATATCACCGTGCCATTGACGGAGATTACCGGGGCGTTTGGCACAAAAGGAAAGTTGAGCACATATTCCGGCATTCTGCCCGTTGACACGGTGAACAAGCCGCCGCGCTGCTGAAAGTCTTTAATGGCGTTGATGTTGTTTTCGGAGATGACTCCTTTTGAATTGACCAGCGTACCGTCTATATCGGTACAAATTAAATAACCTTTATATCGTTGCAAATTTATGTCCTCATTTTTTCATCTTATTTTAGCTACGCGCATTAAAATGCTTCCGTCATAAACATCTCTTTTTGGGGGAAGAGGGAGAACAAAAGCTCTTGTTTGCCCTGAATATCAACGGTTTGGTATTCCAGCTCTTTACACAGCGACGTATAGCCTACGGCAAAGCGTGTCAGCGCCTGCACACTGCAGCTAAGGTCCGCAGGGGCTGACGTCTTTTTAACATGCACGCTGCCATCCTCAAAATTGACAGCAAAAATACCATTGTTCCAAACTATCGAGTTGTCGTTGACTTCGATATTCACGCTCGCATTCATGCACGGCGCTTTCGTGTACCCCAACACTTTTTCAACGTCAATAATTCTGTTCATCCCACCGGTTGAAAGCTCGCGACGCATCAGGTTCGGTTCGGGGACAATCAGCGTTAAATCAATAAAGCTTGGCAAATAACCCTAGAATGCTTTAAACGTGGGATGGAACGTTGATAAAAACCCGAGCATACCCCTGAGCCCATCGTAGTTTTTGAACGCAAGCTCCATGACATTGATCTCGTTTTGAACTTCACAGGAAGCGTCATAGGAAACGTAGCAGGACGGGTTGCCGTCACAGTCGTACCAAATATAGGTATTATACAGCTCGTTGTAGTTATCCCTGTCAAAAAGATCCTTCCACCCCTCGTCGGTGCGGACAACGGCCAGGTTTTTATTTGCTGTAAAGGCGGTGTAAATATCTTTCAAAATATCCAAGTCTCTGTCAAAAACAAAGAGTTCCGCCCTGCCGGGCCTTTTGATGTCCGCAAAGGCGTTGAGCGGCATATTGATTAGCTGCTTGTCGTAGCAAATCTCGTAGCCAAACATGCGATAATACGGGTGTGAAAACGGGAAAAGAAAAGAAAATATCTGCTCATTCGCCCGCATCTCTTCAAAACAGTAATGAAAGAGCTTCCTGACATGGCCTTTGTTTCGCTCTTGCGGCAAGGTTGCCACCGCCCCGATACCGCCCATTTTTACATCGTTGCCATTAAACTTTATGGTGTAGGGTTCGATGCAAGTTGTCGAACAAGCCTTGCCGGCGGCGTCAAAAACCGCCCTGACTTTCTCATAGCCAAGCTTGACTTTTTCGGGGTCACTGAAGTCCTTCTTTGAGTTGTAGGACGCGGACCGAAGTTTGAGAATCGCCATATGCTCCTCGGGTAAGATTTTTCTGATTTCCATAGTAAGCTCCTTCAAAATAGAATGTCGTTCTGCTTTTAGAACGGTGATTTAAAGTAATGCTTCTTTTCCCGTGGGATTGAATCAATCATCTCAAATAGCTCTGTATAAAAAGTGTGCGTTATCTGCGTATCAGCGTTCAGCCCGATAATCGTGCCGTGGTCGCCGTTTTGGGTAGGCATCACATTCCATTTGCCGCTTTCGATGTTTTCGGCGTCAAAACTTTTCCACGGTTCGTCAAACGGATATTGTGCGGACACCACATTGACAAGGCCGTCATTCGGGAGCCAGGTTTTGTCGATTTTGATGTCCGATACCGTGTTTTCGGCATATGTTCCAATAAGCAGCGCCGTCGGCATCAATATAGGCAGCGTGTCGAGTTCGGGCAGTTGGTTACCGGTCAAGGGATTCTCTATCGTCGTACAGCTGGCATATGAAAAGTACGTTATGCCTTTAACAATCTCCATTTGTTTGTTGAGCTCGGCCGCACCGTCCAGAGACAAATCGTAAGCGGCGTTGTCCGACCCCGTGCAGAAAACATTTTCCAACATATCCTTCATTTCGCCAAGACCCTTTTTCTCGCCCGGCACAGAAGATATGCCGAACTGCTCTAAATGAAAATTGAGATAACCATTAGCCGGCAAGTTCCCAGTGACCCCCGCAAAAGCAAAGCAGGCATCCAGAAGCAGGGAAGTCAGTTTGTATTCGTCCAGCACGCATACCAAGGTGGTGCCGTTATGAGGGGAATCCAACGTGGTTATGCTATTGATCCAATCGCCTTGCCCGCCCTTAAAAAGCGGAGAAACCGCATCAGCGCCGGCCTTGATTTCATCCTGCGCGCCGTTTTCAAGCAAAGACGCCAACAGCCGGATAGTCGGGCCGCCGAAGCTGTGGCTGACAAGATTGACTTTTTTCAATTGCCCCTCTTTTGTTTTTGTGCCCCAGCCCTCAAAAAACGGTGTGTCGTAAATTCTGCCATAACGGTCGTGGTCGTTTGCTTTTGAATGTGCCTCACCGTAATCCACTCTTGTCCCTGTTAATTGTGCATAAAGTTCACAGGTTCTGTCCCAGGTGCTTGAAAAAGGACCGACGGAAGCTTCATACACCGAATAGCCCAGTGGTTTCAAATACTCCGTCAAGCTGCCGGTCGTGGCACCCCAATAGGGCGCCGACTTGTTGATACCCGACTCCGCTCCCCAACCACCGAGTCCATGAACAAGGATGTAGGGG
>JAAYFA010000066.1 GCA_012728445.1 Clostridiales bacterium
GTGCGTTTCGGACGAAGGCACAAAGGAATAGAGGGGGAAGTTATAGTCAACAACGTCAAACACTTGAACGCCGTCGGCTTCAAAAGCCTTTAGGTTCGTTATGGCGTTGGTTTGTGCGCGGTGGTAAATATCCATTTGTCTGCGGATTTCGGCGCGTTCCGGTGTGGACAGGTATTGCTGTGCAAGCGCGGGGTAATCCTCACTTGGTACAAGGCCGAAAATCATCGTACAGTTTAGAATCATAACCTCTTTTAGTTGGTCAATAATCTTGTCCAGTAAATCAAGAATGATTTGTTTGGGGATAATTCTCAATACAATATTGACCAAATATGCGGTATAGGTGTCGCCCATGAGGGACGGTAACAAGGTTTTGTAAAGGGACTCGTCCTTTGTGTTTAAGGTACCGTTGTACAAATCGCCGACAAGGCGGGACCCATCCAAAGCCGGTACAATAAAGATGATTTTATCCAAGTCATCCTTTACTTGCGGATAAACTTCAATAAGCGACGTTGCGATGGTAGAGCCAAGGCTGATGGGCACGATGTTTACCTTGTCCTGACCGGTTTCTGCCTTAACATTTTGAATAAAGTCATACAGCTCTTGCGCCGCGTCCAGATTGTTGCCATATGAATTGTAGGTGAAGAAATAGAGGTATTCTTCGCCCGCTACTTTTGTGTAGTCTTGCAGGGGGATGGTTCTGTAAATTTTTTCGCGTTGTTCGGGCGTGCACTCGGCGACGCTGTGTGGGAATCTTTCCAGCTCAAGGTTGCTTACCGGTTGCCCGTTAAAGTCGACAGCGCTCTGTGCAAGCGATTTGCCGACGGCCTGTGCCGCAAGGTCCGTAAAGCCCTTGTCCTTTTGGGTAATGAGCATTTTAGCAAGCGGGAGTGCCAGGGTTTTAAGCAGGTAGTCCGTATCAATGAGGATGGGGAAGTTCTTGATGTCGTTGCCGTCCTCGTCCTTCGCCCTGTTGCCGTTTTCATCAAGCAGGTAGACATCGGATTGCCCGATACCGGGGATAATAATGCTTGGGCTACGCCCGCCGGCGCGGTCGGTTAAGTTGTCTTGGGCGCTCTTTTTCGATTGATTGGCCGCAGGCGTGCCTTGGTCTGTCAGTAGCGCTACCGTTTCTTCAACTGTAGAAACGGTGGATACTTTGCTGTTAGCCGCTTTGGCCGGCGCTTGTACCGCGGCATTGGCCGGTTGTACCGAACCGAAGCCTACAGCTACAGCTGTAAAAATAAGAGCGAATGCCAGTAAAACGGAGGTTAGTCTTTTGCATGTGTTTTTCATGTTACACAATCCTTTCAATAATCTGATGCGGGTCGAGAAAATGCTTTGCATTTTTAAAAGTTGCCGTCGGCTTGCCTTGCGGCCTTACTTTTTTTCTCGGACAAATTCATTAAACTGCGGGTATGCGGGGTCTTGGAATACATCTTTGATTTGGTCGTTTTTAAGTAAAAACTTCATCAAATCCAGCATCTGCATGTTTTCTGCCGTCTGCTCATGCTCCGAGTTGCGCCAGTACCAGGTCGTGTCCGGTATTGCGCCCACGGAAGCGTCCACATCATTTTGCGGATTTATATGATTGTGAGCCGTATTTTTGCAGTTGGTGTTCTGCTGTTTATAATCCGCGCCGAAAGTTTCGCCCAAAGGTGCGAAATGCGCATGCATGGATTCGGAAGCGGAGTGTACCACCATATCGGAACTTACCTTGTCGGAGGTGACAATTTTAAAAAGTTGAACATTATAGCCGCACAGCGAAAAAACTTCGGTGCCGCTTTTGCGCGCTTTGGCAATAAGTGCGGGGAAGTCCGCGCGTGCGCGCCACCACCGGTCCGTCTCCTCTTTGAGTTTTGCATGAGCAGGGTCGCCAATCAGTTTTTTGCTGAGCTGCTCATATTCGTGGGCGGGGACAAGCCCCCCCATTGTGGAAGAATTCACAATGACAGTGTTCACAATAGTTTCCACAACTGTTTGAATAAACTTTCTTAAAACCTTTTTCGGCAGTAACTTTGTTACCTTTATCACCTTCGCGGCATTCTTTTTGCCCATGAGCTCAACGAAAAGCGTTTCGTAATCGTCATAAACAATGTTGCCCTTCATGATGTCAGAAACGGTCATGGACCCGTCAAAAGCCGGCACGACGCCGACAACACGATTGATGTCGCCATCCGAAACGTAGGTATCTAAATAAGCGGTTGTGATGGTGGCTCCAAGGCTCACCGCCGCTAAATTGACTTTGGTGTGGCCGGTTTTTTCTTTGACCATTTGGATAAAAGCCCTCAGTCGTTCGACCGAGTCGAGCGTGTTGCCGATAGGTGTAAAAGCAAAATAAAACAGATGGTCTTCGCCGATTTCAAGCCCCAGCGGTTTTAAAGGCAACATACGATAGATGAAGCCTCTGTCTTTTTCACTACACTTGGCAAGGGAATCGTCATACTTTTCAACCTGAATATTGTGCTTGTATTGACCGTCGGGGTTGCTGACGAGTGCATCGAGTGCTTCGGCAAGGGCTTGGCCCGTTTTTTTGGTAAAGCCCAAGTCGTGGCGAAGGACAAACATGCGTATCGCGGGGAAGATGAGCGCGTTTTTTAGCTTCTTCATCGCGGCGGGGTCAATATCGGGCGGCCAGGCAGAACGTAACCGATTGCCGTTTTCGTCCACCTCAAAGGCTTTGCAGTTGCCGATGCCCGGAACAACGATCGTTGGGTAAAAACCACAGTTGCAAGTGTTTTCCATTTGTTCAACCACTCTTTCTTTTGGTTTGGTTGCGAATTCTTAGAGTTCACTTTCAAGCCCTATCATTTTACAAAATGTCACTATCAATAAGATTAACATAATAACACCCTATTTTCAACCTAAATCTGCTGAGATACAAATCTGCTGAGATACTGAATTTTAACGATTTCATCGATTGCGCTAAAATAACGCAAATCGCTAGGATATCGGCGCAAATTGTTGACTTGACAGGGGCAGGGTGTTACCATAAGCCTATACAATTTGAAAGGGGATGTGCCTATGCTTGCGGTGCTCAATTTTTTGCGGGGGCTTGTTAAAAAAACCTTTCTTGTCTCTTTAACCTTGTCATTATTCACCGGACTGTTCGCGTTTATTACGGGAACTATCGACGCGGTGGGTGGCAATGCGCCGGAGAACCTGGTTGCCAGCCAAAATATCCTGTTTTTAGGCTCCTATACCCACTCCCAAGACGTCGCAACCGATGGCGAACATTACTACTTCAGCTCACGTTGGAGTCTTATTAAAACGGAGCTTGACGGCAAGACGGAGACGGTGATGAACATCGACGCCATCCCAAAAGAACTCAAAGACAACTTCGGCTCCGCTCATATCGGCGGCATTAGCTATTGGAACGGCATTATCTACGCCGCCCTCGAGGACAGCAAGGTGTGGCAATACCCGATTGTCGCGCTGTTTGATTCGGATACGCTCGAATTCACCGGCCAATACTATCACCTTTCGGCAGAGCTTCAAAAAAACGGGCTGCCGTGGATTGCCGTTGACGGCGAGCGGGGACTCGTTTATGCCGCCCAGCGGGACAATTCGCCGGCACTGATTGTGTATGACCTGGAGACATTTGAGCTTATAAAAACGGTGCCGCTGTCCATGCCGGTGCATAAGATTCAAGGCGGAGACATGTATAGAGGCTTGCTTTATGTCGCAACACAGGACGAAACGCAGGCAGTTTATGCCATCGATCCCATCACCGGTCAAGCGATTAAATGCTTTGACCAAAACTTGCCCAAAGGCGGGGAAGCCGAAGGCTTGACGGTGCTTGTAACGCCCGACGGTGCAGCCTTCCATACGCTGGATTTGGGGCCGCTGTTTATCAATGCCTACTTCCGCCACTACGCACCGCCGGAATAGTATAAACAAAAAACGAACAGAAGAAAGTGTGGGTTTTATGTTCAAGTTATTTACAAAGGGCTTTACAAAATTCTGGGCGCTTTTAACGGCGATTCTTTTAATTGTCGCAACCAATGCGGAAAATCCACCCGGCGTACCGGATGGCGCAGTGCTGACCGGCAGCCACACCTATATGTTGGACCGCGCGCTGATGCGTGGGCAGGGCGTGACAACGGACGGCGAATATCTATATTTCAGCGGCAACTTGTTTTTGAATAAGACGAATATCCAAACACATGAAACCGTGGCGAACAACCTGCTCGCCATCCCGCCGGCGTTGCTGCTTAAGGGTTGCAACCATATCGGCGGCATCGGTTACCATGACGGCAAAATATACGCGCCCATTGAAGACGGCACCGCCTATCAGCATCCATACATCGCCATTTTCGATGCCGAAACCTTAAAGTTCACCGGCAAGGTTTATGAGATGCCGCTTGAACTGCACGACGAAGGGATTCCCTGGTGCATTGTAGATGGACCCAGAGGCTACCTTTATACGCTGGAATGGAACCACGGCGAACTGCTGAACGTTTTCAACTTGAACGACATGACGCTAGTCAAAACCGTCCCACTTTCCGAGGCGCTCCACCGCATACAAGGCGGCGATATTTATGAGGGAATGCTCTACCTTTCCGCCGATGTCGGGGGCAAATCGGTCTACCGATTGAACCCCGTCACGGGCGAGGTCAACCTGCTTTTCAGCCGCAATGTTTCGCCCGAGTGCGAAGCGGAGAGCATGACGGTTTTACCCACGCCGGATGGCCCGCTGTTCTGCGTGATGGATATCGGCCCTATGCGCATCAATATGGTGCTGCGAGAATATAGGCTGGCCGAGTGATGTAAGGAGACCGAACGCATAAACCATAAAAAGGGTCGTATCTCGTGCTGATTGCTCAGCGCTTGATACGGCCCTTTAACGGTTATATAGTTCCGAGTATGCGGCACATTAATACCGGTAATCCGTTGTCGCGTCATAACTTTCTTTAATTGCCTGCGGGCTAACCCACTTGAGCATATTAATAATACTGCCGGCTTTGTCGTTTGTGCCGGATGCCCTGCTGCCGCCGAAGGGGTTTTGCCCCACAACGGAGCCGGTGCTTTTATCGTTGATATAAAGGTTGCCGGCGGCAAATCTTAAAACCTTTTCCGCATGGTCAATAACGCCTCTGTCCTTGCCAAAGAAAGCGCCGGTGAGGCTGTATTTGCTCGCGTTCGCACAGATGCCAAGAATTTCCTCGTATCTGTCGTCCTCAAAAACATAGAGTGTAATGACAGGCCCGAAAATTTCTTCTGTCATGGTTTTGCTGTATAGGTCTTTTGAAAGGATAACTGTCGGTTCAATGAAGAAGCCTTGTGTGTCATCGCAGCCGCCGCCGCAGAGAATTTCGGCATTGGAGGATGCTTTAACACCGTCGATGTAGCCTTTGATTTTATCAAAGGCCGCTTGGTCAATAACAGCGCTGACAAAAGTATCGAGCTCTTCGGCGCTGCCCATTTTGATGGTTGCGGTTTCTTTGACCAACTTTTCTTTGATCGCTTCCCAGCGGCTTTGTGGAATATATCCGCGGGAAGTGGCGGAACATTTTTGCCGCCCGTCTCACCCACAATGCGCGGGTAGCAGTGGTAGCGATCGATGTTTTCACCGATTTTTTTATAAAAGCTGTTGAAAACCGCAGTGGAACCGGTGAAGTGGATGCCGGCTAAATGTTCATCATCAAGCACAAAACCGCTTATTTGGCGGGCATTGCCGGGGATAAAGTTAATGACACCATCCGGGAGCCCGGCTTCCTGCCAAAGTTTCATGATGACATAGCCCGCATAAACGGTGGAGGACGCCGGCTTCCATACCACGGTGTTGCCGGCTATCGCCGGGGCGGAGGGCAGGTTGGAGGCAATGGCGGTAAAGTTGAACGGCGTCACCGCAAAAACGAAACCGTCGAGCGGTTTATAATCCGTTTTATTCATGCTGTCCAAAGCCGGAGCGGGCTGCATGTCGTATATATCGCAAAGCGCTTTGCAGTTCATGTTGTAAAAATCAATGAGCTCGCAGGCGGCGTCGATGTCCGCCTGATAAAAGGTCTTGCTTTGGCAGAGCATAGTGGCGGCATTGAGCCTGGCACGCCAGGTGGTGGACGCTAGCCGTGCGGCTTTGAGGAACACGAGCATTCTGTGGTCGTAAGGCATCTCGGCCCATGCTTTTTTGGCGTCGTTTGCGGCTTTGATGGCAAGCTTAATTTCCGTTTCGCCCGCTTCGTGGTAACGACCGATCACTTTATTTTTGTCGTGCGGAACAATACAGTCTTTCGTGTTACCGGTGCGATATTCTTTGCCGCCGATAATGAGCGGAATATCAACGATACCACTTCGCATTTCGGCGATTGTGCGTAGTAGCTCGTCCTTGGCTGCGCCCGTCGGGTTGTAGCCCAAACCGGGTTCGTTTTTGAACGCGCGTACTTTGAAATAACCGTTGTCCATTACCGATCAATCTCCTTTAAAGGCAATCTTAATCTTTTCGATAGCTTTATCTAACTCATCGTATGTAATGATAATCGGCGGAGCAAAACGGATGGTTTTCTCGTGCGTTTCTTTTGCGAGAACACCGTTTGCAATCAGTTTTTTGACATAGCAAAGCGCTGGGATACTAAATTCTACACCGACAAACAAGCCGCGCCCGCGGATGTCAACGATGTCTTTATTGTCAATTTCACGCAGCTTGCGAATAAAATAGTCGCCTTTTTCTCGCGCTTGTTTGGGGTAGTCGTCCCGAACCAATATTTCCATCGCCTTTACCGCGACGGCACAGGCGAGCGGGTTGCCGCCGAAAGTGGAGCCGTGGGAGCCGGGCTCAAAAACGCCCAGAATATCAGCGTTTGCAGCGATCGCGGAAACGGGCATTACCCCGCCGCCGAGTGCCTTGCCCAACACATAAATGTCGGGCTCCACATTTTCGTGTTGGCAGGCAAACATATCGCCTGTTCTTGCAAAGCCGGTCTGTACCTCGTCGGCTATGAGTAAAACGTTGTTAGCGGTGCAAATTTCCCGCACTTTTTTTAGGTAGCCGTCCGGTGGGATGATGATTCCGGCCTCCCCTTGAATCGGCTCTACCAAAAAGGCGACGGTGTTCGGTGTTATGGCGGCTTCCAGAGCGTTGGCATCGCCGAATTTAACTTTAACAAAGCCGGGCGTAAACGGCCCGAAGCCGCGCCGCGCGGTGTCGTCTGTGCTCATGGTGATGATGGTAATCGTTCTGCCGTGGAAGTTGTTTTCGCAAACGATAATCTCCTGGCAGTGGTCGTCAACACCCTTGACATCGGCACCCCAGCGCCGGGCAGTTTTGATGGCCGTTTCCACCGCTTCCGCACCGGTGTTCATAGGCAAAGCCATTTCCTTCCCGGTTAAAGCACAGAGATTTTCATAAAAATCACAGAGCACGGAATTATGAAAAGCCCGCGAGGTTAAGGTCACCTTGTCCAGTTGTTCCTTGGCGGCGGCAATAATCTCCGGGTGGCCGTGACCAAAATTAAGCGCCGAATAGGCGCTGAGCATATCGAAAAATTCTTCGCCTTCCGGGTTATAAACCATAACACCTCGTGCTTTTTCGATGACGATATCTTTAGGTTTGTAGTTGGCTGCGCCGTATTTTTCGGTCTTGTCAATGATGTGTTTTGATGAACGCATGAGCTGCCTCCGATATGTTTTTTTGCCGTTGTGTGAATAAATCGCAATCGGCGTTATAATTTGACGGAACGCATGCAATGCGTTCCCTACATTGTGTCCGGTACGGTGATTTTTAACATGGTTAAAACATTAAAAAGGACGGTTTGAACGCATCTGCAAAGCGTAATCCTTGACTGCATCAAGCTTTCTTCTCCGCAGTTGACGCGGCAGACATTGTAAAATTTATGGAACAGTGTGGCGAGGTCAATGGTATATCTTGTAATACGCGCGGGGTCATAATTGCCCGCCGCCGCTATAATTTCGTCCGTCAAGGCGGCCAAGTGGCTGATGAGCTCCCGCTCCTCCGGCGTGTCAAGGCGTTCGAGCTCGGTTGACGCGCATTCTCTGGGCGCCGTGTTTTGTTCCGTGAGTTTTGTCAAAATGCTACAAATACGCGCATGTGCGTACTGGCAATAGTAAACCGGGTTTTTGGCGCTTTGCTCCACCGCAAGGTCTAGGTCAAATTCCATTTGTGAGGAAGGTTCCCGCAGGTTAAACCAAAAACGAACGGCGTCAATGGGAATTTCTTCCAGCAAATCCACCAAGGTGATGGCTTTGCCCGTGCGTTTGGACATTTTGACCACTTCGCCGTCTCTTGTCAAACGCACCAACTGCATCAGGATAATATCCAGCTTTGAGCCGTCTACCCCAATGGCGTCCAAGGCGCCTTTCATGCGCGCCACATGTCCGTGATGGTCGGCACCCCAGATGTTAATCGCACGGTCAAACCCGCGCACACTCAGCTTGTTGCGGTGGTAGGCAATGTCCGCGGCAAAGTAAGTGGGGTTACCGTTCGCACGGATAAGCACCTCGTCCTTGAGCTCAAGCTTTTCAATCTCTGTCGCCGATTTTCCTGCATGTTGAAAATCGGCTGTCATGACTTCAATATTTTTATACCAAAGCGCACCGTCTTTTTCGTAGGTCAAGTTGAGGTCTTTCATGATGTTGAGGGTTTCGTCCAACTCACCGTTGTTGTAAAGTGTGCTTTCATGGAACCAGGTGTCGTATTCAATGCGGTATTTTTCAAGGTTGGTGCGCATGGCTTCCAAGTTTTTTGGCAAGGCATATGCAACAAGCGCCTTTCTGCGTTCGGCTTCGTCGGCATTCAGAAAGCGGTCGCCGTGTATTTCGGCAAACTCGCGGGCTCTTTGCAGGATGTCTTCGCCGTGGTAGCTGTCTTCCGGTAGTTCGACCGTCCCTTCTCCCTTGAAAATCTGCTGATCGCGGATATCCAGCGACAAGGCGAATTTATCGATTTGATTGCCGGCGTCATTGACATAAAACTCGCGGCTCACAGCGTACCCTGCATAGTCCAGCACAGCGGCCAGACAATCCCCAAGCGCGCCGCCACGGGCATTGCCCATGTGCATGGGACCGGTGGGGTTGGCAGAGACAAATTCGACGTTGATTTTTTTGCCCTGCCCAAAATCGGACCGCCCGTAATGTTCGCCTTTCGCCATGATGTCTTTCAGCACTGCGGCATAATAAGAACCATTTAGATAAAAGTTCATGAAACCCGGTCCCGCAACTTCGCAGCGTTCAAAGAAGGTGGAGGAAAGGTCTAGGTTTTCAAGGATTAATTCGGCGATTTTACGCGGCGGCAATTTTAAATCCTTTGCCCAAGCCATTGCGACGTTTGCAGAAAAATCTCCGTTGAGCCGCATGGCCGGTACTTCAATATTGAACCCACTTAAAGGCTCCGCCGACAGTGTGCCGGCAGCGACCGCCCGCCCCGCCGCGTCAAGCACCGCTTGGCGTATTTCGTCTTGTGCTGCTTTAGCTAAGAGGGACATTGTCGTTTGCCTCCTTTACCGTAACCTTGAGTTCGTTTACCGACGCTAAGCCGGTATTAAAATCAATGGTGTATTCAAACTTGAGTTCTCCGCCGTCAGCGTTCATTTTGGATTTGATATAGCGCGCGAAGACACCCATCATAAAATCCCCATGCGGGGTGATATAGTGGCAGTTGTGGCGCTTGTCTTTTTCAATAATCATTTCGGCACTAATTTCGCCGGTTCTGGTCATGATGATCCGCTTTTTATCTTCGACTTTAATGGTGGTAATGCAGCCTTGCAACGCGTCGTCCTGTTCGGTATAAACCAAAGAATAATTATCGCCAAAGCCGTCGAGCGTGCCCACGGTAATCAGCTCGGAGGTTGAATTTTCGCCGTCCGACTCGTGGCTGTCGACGATGCGGATGATTACATTTTTACTTGCCATTTTATAAACCACTCCATTTTTCAATTGCCAGGCAAAGCAGCTTATCGAGCAGTGCCGGGTAGGGTATGCCGGAGGCTTCGAACATTTTAGGGTACATGCTGATTGATGTGAAGCCCGGTATGGTGTTCGGCTCATTAAGTAAAACCGCCTCGTCACCGTTTTGTACAAAAAAGTCGATCCTTGCGAGCCCCGAACAGCCGAGTATCTTAAACACGCGGCACGCACTTTCTCGGATTTCTTCCAGCTTTTCGGCCGGCAGCCGAGCGGGGATATGCAGTTCGCTTGTACCGCAAACATATTTTGCGTCGTAATCATAAAACTCATTGCAGGGCACGACTTCGCCCGGGACGGAAGCCAAGGGATCTTCATTCCCTAAAACAGCGCACTCGACCTCCATACCGTCAATGCCTTGTTCCAAAACCACTTTATAATCATGCCGAAAGGCCGATTCGACGGCGTCAAAAAGCTCTTGTTTGTCTTTCGCTTTGCTGACACCGACCGAGGAGCCGGTGTTGGCGGGCTTTACAAAAATTGGAAAATGGAGATAATCCACGGCCTCGTCCAACAAAGTCTGTGCGCATTGGCGGAACTCAGTAAGGGTGAAGCTGCGCCATCTTGCCTGTGCGACGCCGCTTGCGTCCGCCAAGGCGTTCGTCACCGCTTTGTCCATACAAACCGCAGACGAAAGAGCGCCGCAGCCGACAAACGGTATGCCCGCGAGTTCCAGCAGTCCTTGAATCGTGCCGTCTTCACCGTTTTTGCCGCGCAGTACCGGGAAAACGACATCTATATGCTGTTTTTCCACCCTGTCGGCGGTAAAAATCAATAGGCTTTTCTCGCTGCGGTCGTGGCTAATCAGTGCCGGCGCCAGCCTTGCTTTGTCGTCAAGCCAGCCGTCGTCCGGCAGCTTGCAAGCATCGCCGCTGTATAAAAACCAGCGTCCGTCTTTTGTAATGCCAACACACAGCACCTTATACTTTTCGCGGGGTATATTTTCGATAACGGACCGGGCGGAAATAAGCGAAACATCGTGCTCGCTCGAAACACCGCCAAACACAACCAAAACCGTTCTCGTATTGCTCATCCTCTCTTCAACCAACCCGGAATATTCAGATGATAATATTAACATAACAGGCGTTTTTAGTCAATCAAAGCGGATTGTTTTAATATGTGCGATGAGGTGAAAATTTATGTGAAAAAGCAGTTTTTTCCTATCGCTGCGTGTTAAAGTATTTTAAAAGAAAGGCGTTTTATTCAGTAGCCATTTTTATAGTGAGGAGGCACTGATATGTTGAACTATGTTTACAAAGAGAGGATGAACAGGTTTGGCTGGGCCGCTTGCCTCGCAGGGAGGTTGGGGACTGTGTTTTTTAATGTGTAAACAAAAAACAGGAATCGGACAGTCTGATAATAAACAGACTGTCCGATTCTTTAGCAACAATGATTAGTTTGTTAAATACGCGAAGCCCAAGCAATCAGGCCCGCAATGCGTGCTGATCGTACAACCGGCTTTTGTAACGATGATTTCCTTGAACTCAAGATGTTCTGCCACAAGGCTACAGATAGCGTTCAGCTGAATATCCGAGATGCCGGAATGGCAGACGAATACCGTATCAAGGTTAATGTCTTTGTGCTTATTGAGTTGCTCGCGGATATAGTTCAACTGAATGGTTTCTATTTTACCGCGGTATTTTTTGGCAAGCTCAAGCTTGCCCGCGCGCACTTCAATGCTCGGATGAATACTCAGCATATTCGCGCCAAGTGCCGTCATCGCAGAACAGCGACCGCCTTTGCGCAAAAACTCCAATTTATCAATGACAAAACTCTGGCAAATATGCCCACGCAAATCGCGAACAGCCTCAAAGATTTTTTCGGCTTCGAAGCCATTGTCTCTCATTTTGCAGGCTTTTTCGGCAAGCAAAGCGATGCCGGTGGAAAGATTTAAACTATCGAAAATATAAACATCATTCAGGTCCTCTGCGGCGATCAAAGCGTTTTGGTGTGTCGACGAAATTTCCGAGCTCAGGGAAAAATGAACAACGGTCATCCCCTTATCGGTAAAACTGCGAAAAAAATCCGTGTAATCGGCGATGGAGATTGACGATGTGCGAGGAATAATTTTTTCCTCTTCGTAACGTTTAAAAATATCCTCGGGCGTGATGTCCACACCGTCACGGTATGTTTTATCTGCAAGCCCGACATACAGCGGAATAATTGTAATGTTAAACTGTTTCGCCAACTCCGGTGTCAGGTCAATCGGGCTGTCGGCTGTAATCGCAACCGGCTTGGACATCATGAAAACCTCATTTCATCATTTACGTTCAATAAATTATTATAGCAGATAACCACCGACCGTACAACTTGCAAAATGTCGAATATTGAAATATAATATATTAAATTTATGTTAAGAAACGGTGCCTTTTGAGTGGCAATTCCGTTGATTGATGGTGGAGGAAAAAATGTTGAGCAAACAATATGACATCGAAAAAGAAAAGTACAACCATCTGATGGCGTTAAAAAACAAAAAAAGTGAATTTTATAACGGCGTTTTCGACCGATATGAAAACCCCGTGCTGACAAGCGGGCACATCCCCCTGTTTTGGAAGTATGATTTAAACCCGGCAACGAATCCGTTTTTTATTGAACGACTTGGCGTCAATGCGGTTTTTAATGCCGGCGCAATCGAACTGAACGGCAAATTTTATGTGGTTGCGAGGGTGGAGGGCAATGACCGCAAATCCTTTTTCGCCGTTGCGGAAAGTGCAAACGGAATTGACGGTTTTGCGTTTTGGGACTATCCGGTGCGCCTGCCGGACACTTGTGAGAGAGAAACAAATGTCTACGACATGCGCCTGACCGCCCATGAGGACGGTTATATTTACGGTGTTTTTTGTTCCGAGAGCAAAGACAACTCTTCCGCAGACCTTTCCGCTGCCGTTGCCGCGGCGGGCATTGTCAGAACAAAAGACTTGAAAGTTTGGGAAAGGCTCGACAACCTAAAGACCTTGCGTTCGCCGCAACAGCGGAATGTTGTTTTGCACCCCGAGTTTGTGGGCGGTAATTACGCCTTTTATACAAGACCGATGGATGATTTTATTGAAACCGGCAGCGGCGGCGGAATCGGATTTGGGCTGTGTGAGGACATCGAACACGCGGTTATTGATGTGGAAACGATGACAAGCCAAAGAAAATATCACACCATCACCGAGGCAAAGAACGGCGCCGGCGCCGTGCCGATAAAGACCGAGCGCGGCTGGGTTCATTTGGCGCACGGTGTCAGGAACACCGCAGCGGGGCTGCGCTACGTATTGTACGCGTTCGCGACGGACTTGAACGACCCGGCAAAAGTTATAGCGGAGCCGTCCGGCCTTCTTCTGGGTCCGCTGGGCGAGGAACGGATTGGGGATGTCTCCAATGTGGTTTTTACAAACGGTGCGATTGTAAGGGGAAACGGGGATGTTTATCTTTACTACGCTTCCTCCGACACAAGGCTGCATGTCGCGACGTCAACAATAAAGAGGCTTGTTGACTATGTGTTCAACACGCCGACCGACCCCTTGCGTTCGGTTTTGTGTGTCGAGCAGAGATGCGGCTTGATCGAAAAAAACTTGGCTTTTTTGACCGCAGAAAAAGTAGAAAGGGCATAACAATGGATGTAACTCAGAGGGCTGTTCAAAAACATAACTTCTGGTGCGAAAGCGATGCGATAGACCCTGCCACAAAGGCCGAACTGCTGGGAATCGAGAACAATCCCGCCGAAATATTTGACCGGTTTTACAAAGATTTGGCGTTCGGCACGGGGGGGCTGCGGGGGCGTATGGGCGCGGGCACAAATCGAATGAATATTTATACTGTCAGAAAAGCGACACAGGGCTTGGCGGATGCCGTGTTAGATGAAAACGGTGCGGGCAAAGGGGTGGCTATCGCTTATGATTCAAGAAATATGTCTGCCGAGTTTGCCGAAGAGGCGGCGCTTTGCCTGTGCGCAAATGGCATCGAGGCCTATGTCTTCGAAAGCCTGCGGCCGACACCCGTGCTTTCGTTTGCCGTGCGGGAACTCGGCTGCATGGCGGGGATTGTCATCACCGCAAGCCACAACCCGCCCGAATATAACGGCTACAAAGTTTACTGGGAGGACGGCGCGCAAATAACGTACCCGAAAGACGAAGAGATTATCGGATTTGTAAACGCCGTTACCGATTTTTCTCAGGTGAAAACAATGGATCGTGCCGCTGCCCGGGCGAGCGGGCTGTACCATGTTATCGGCGAAAAAATTGATGCCAAATATATGGCTGCTTTAAAAAAATCGTTACTGAGCCCCGATAGCATGCGTTCACAGGCAAAAAGCTTGAGCATCGTTTACTCCCCCTTGCACGGCACGGGCAACAAGCCGGTCAGAAGAATCTTGAAGGAACAGGGGTTCGAGAATGTAAATGTTGTAACGGAACAGGCAGAGCCCGACGGTGCCTTCCCTACCGTACACTCCCCAAATCCGGAAGACCCGGCAGCATTTGTTTTGGCGCTTGAACTCGCCAAAAAGGTAGACGCCGACATCGTTTTGGTGACAGACCCCGACGCGGATAGGCTTGGCGTGGCGGTCAAAGACGGTAAAAACGGTTCATACTGTAACCTTAACGGCAACATGACCGGGATGATTATTGGCGAATATCTGCTGGAACAAAGACGAATGAAGGGCCTGCTGCCGCAAAACGGTGCAATTGTCACGACCATCGTCTCCTCAAAAATGGCCGGTGCAGTGGCCGACTATTACGGCGTTCGGTTAGTTGAAACCCTCACCGGTTTTAAGTACATAGGGGAACAGATAAAATTATTTGAGCAAAACGGCTCCTACGAATATCTGTTCGGATTTGAAGAAAGTTACGGCTGCTTGGTCGGTACACACGCGCGCGACAAGGACGCGGTGGAGGCAGTGATGGTCCTGTGCGAAGCGGCGGCTTATTACAAAAGCAAAGGGCTGACCTTGTGGGACCAAATGGAGCGGCTTTACAAAAAATACGGTTATTACAAAGAAGGCCTTGCCACCATGACATTGGAAGGTGCAGAAGGTGCGCAGCATATAACCGATATGATTGAACAGTTGCGAAAATCTCCTCCGGAAAAAATAGGTGCTCATGAGGTGCGCTGTTTTAAAGATTACGGGCAGGGCACAGCGACAACATTTCCGGGCAAAACCACAACGATAATTGACCTGCCGGGCTCAAATGTGTTATACTTTGACTTGGCAGAGGATGCGTGGTGCTGTGTTCGGCCTTCGGGCACGGAACCGTAAATAAAAATTTATACGGGTGTAAAAGGCGATAGTCTTGAAGACGCAGCCGTAAAACTGGAAGTGCTGACAAACAGCATCATGCAAATCGTTCAAGGGTAGAATCGGACGGCTCTGCGATTCGTAACAAAACTAAGAAGGAGTAAAAAAAATGAAAGAATTCACAATGGAACAGGCAATGGACATTGCAGGCAAGCTGAAAGTGGACTTCAAAAAAGTAGGATTTACACCGGAAGAGTTTTTGGAGGGCATGAACATTGAGTTGGAGCACGGTTTGGTTGACCCGGATACAAATGTCACGAACGACGACCCGCTGATGACGGCAAAGATTGCCATGGCGCATCTCAACGAGACCCATTTTTATTACAATGATGATATTGGGTTGGAAGCGTGGGAGCACGTGGTGGAAAAATTCAAAGGCGACAGTAAGGGCAAAAAAATTCAGATCGTGTAGTCTAGCCGCAAGTCGTTTGGCACAGAACTTTACCCCTTGACGCAGATGCTTTGACGTAAAAATTTACACGCAAAACAAGTAATTAGAGCGAATGCCTAAAACGGCATTCGCTCTTTCGTTGTGCGTAGGGAACGCATTTTATGCGTTCCGCCTTGCTAACAATCAAATACATCCTTATGGTGGGCGGGAATTTCACCTCCCGAGCCTCGGAACGCATAAAATGCGTTCCCTACAGGTGCGGCAATATGTGGTGCGGTAACCGGGAAATTGTTGTAATGGCTATGCTGGCGCTGTTACAAAAACGCCTTGCATTTGCCTACATCAACCTTCGGTCGTCGTGCTCAAATGCTTTGGCAAGGAGCCAATAACAATCAGTTCGCTTTCTTTGTCATATAAAAAATTTATTCTTATCAAGCCCTCCGCATCATTACCGATTTTTAAATGGAGATTAAGCGCTTTTTCAACAGGTTTACCTTTAGCAGATAAGCCGTATTTAATTTTGTACTCATGCGGATAAGCATTGATGCTGCCATCGCCGCTTGCGGTAACAATAAAGGGTCTGTTGTATTTTTCGCTGCACCGGGTATTCATTTCGTCTTGGTTGATTTTACGAAGCAGGTAGTCCCTGTGTTCGGTTGCGAGGAATTCAATGCAGTCGCACATTAAGGGCATATCGACTTCGGCAGCGGTCAATTTTTTCAACAGGCCGACTGCGTTGCTGTGTAGAATAAGCCGGTCATCAAAATACTTTTCAACCCATGCGGCGGTTTCCTCGGGTTAGGAGGGCCTGTTGAGGAGCATCGCTCTTTGGGCATATTCCTGTTTTCGGCTGTTGTCCGAGTCCTCAAGGCGAGCGGCATTCTCGCCGAGTTTTTCGAGCAGGCTCTTTTTTTCTGCCTTGACCTCACAGATTTCCACTTTGAGCCGTTCAACTCTTTTGTCGGCATCGCCCAGTGCCCGGCGAAGATTTGCGGATTCTTCGGCGTGCTTGCTTTGTTCGTTCTCAAGCTTTATGTTAAATGCCCGGACAAGGTCGTCTTTTGATTCACCCATGTCAATCATCGTTTGCTGCTCTTCGGCACGGGCTTCTTTTATAAACTTGACGTTGCCGAAATGCATGGTCTTGCGCATCGGGTAGTGGGTAATTATTTCTCTTACAGTTTGGAAAAACGCTTGCTGATCGCGGCAAATTTCTTCACGTTTAAAAAAGTAGTCCCGCTTTTCACAAACAGTCGGGAAGAAGATGACGGCATCTCCGTTTGAAAGCGGGTGGTTAGATTTTGTTTTTTCGTTGAACAAGTCAATAGATTTGGCGGGGAGAATATAAAAATGAGCAAACCCCATGCACAACTTTGCCAGGTCGCCGAGTTTTGTGGGGAGTTCGACAACGCCGTTTTCAATGTTTTCTTTCATAATCGTTTCCAAACTGCTAAGCAAAGCAGTCTTAAACCCGCCTTTTTCTTGCTCAAGTGATTTAAAGAATGCAAATAAATCGGGTGCTGTGATGTATTCCGAAACGACAACAAGCGGCAGTTGCCGCTCCTCGTCGCGAATATAGCCCGCAATTCGTTTTATTTTATCGACACTGTCGAGTATATGCGGTTTTTCAATGATGGCACGCTCTTGCCTGAGCCCCAGCTCTTTGTTGCGAACCATGGTTTTTACAACCGAAACCCGGAAGGCTTCGCAGGGTTCGTCTGTCCCGACAGGTTCGGAGCAGATGGTTTTAAAGCCGCATTCAAGCGTGTTGTTGAAAATTCGGAAGGCAATGTTGGTTTCAAAAACGCGCCCGGCTACCGGCTTTCTTTCCTGTTCGAGATTGTCCGATTTGGTCCCCAAGTCCGGTTCAATCAAGTTGAACGCCCAGATCCCCTTATCTTTGATATAGACCACGTCTACAACATAGCCTTCGTTAATTCTGAACGACCGAATATCTTCGTCCTTAATGTCAAGATATTTATCGGGTTCGGGCAGAATCATCTCCGCAGGCGTTTCGTCAAACCCACGGAAGCGCGTTCTGAGCCACGAAAATGTTTCCGCAACGGCGATTTTTAGCGCTGCCTCGGCATCGGTTTTTTGGTTTTCTATTTCGGCGTAAAGTTGGAATGTGGGATAGCTAACGGTTTTTAGCAGTTTAATCGGCCCGTACTTTGGGTTTTTATTCTGTTCTTCACAATTCAATACGGACATAAGACCATCCTTTCAACCACGAATTAACAAACAAATAATATGCTACCGCTGCCTGTCTAGCCTTGCTTTAGGGATATTATTTTTTCATAAATTCTAGTCGTAACTCTTTCATTGCTTGCAACTTCGTAACCTGCCGCGGCGTCGGCAATCATTTGCTCGAGCTCGGCACCTCGGAGTGCTCTGAGGCATTCCTTACGGCTGTTGAAATAATCCTCTTCACTGAGCGAAACTTCCCGTTTGATAACCAGGAAAATGTAGTTGTCGATAGCAATAATGCCGGGTTCGCCGGTGGTGAGTTGAGCGACCTGCTCAAAGAAACCTTCGGGGTAAGAATTGACTTTTTTTTCGAGCAACTTGAAGCCGGTTGAACCGGCAGTAATGCCTTGATTTTCGGCAAACTCTTTGCTTGCATCCTCAAAGCTTTTCCCATCGGCGATTTGCACCGCTAGGGATTGAAGCTTGCTCGTGAGCGCCTGCGCTTTTTCATCGGTCAACTTCACGGTGTTACCGTTTTCATCGGTTTTGGTCAAATAACCATTGATGCTTCTGAAAGAAATATAGTTTTCGTTAAAGTAAGCTCTGGTCTCGTCCTCGCCGACGGCCCGACTGCCGTCTTTGTCATAGTAATATAGTAAGAGCGTGTCTTTCGCAGCTTTGTTCGTTTCAATTTTGGTTAATGTTTGCTTGGTTATACCGAGCGATTCATAATGCGTGGAAAACAGGTTCCAAAGACCGATAACCGCGCTTGCAACGGCGGCTTTTTCAGCATCCCCAAGGGGGGCTCCAAGGTCATTGAGGATGGTGTTCACCGCAACATACTCTTTACACAAAGCCTCTGTTTTGGCTTTCACTGCCTTTTCATCCGGTGTAGCGGACAAGCCGAATTTTTCCGGATTGAGCACGACGTTGTCCATGAAACAGGCATAAACCTCCTGCGAAATTTCAGCCCCCGCGACGTCCAGCGCATAGGCAGGGGTTTTTGCACAGGCGCAGGGCAAAACCGCAAGGCAAATGACAAGGACGAGGGAGGCTATCTTTTTAATCAGCATTTCAACATAAGTCCTTTCCAAATTTTCTTAATTCGGGAGATTTGTGGCGACCGATGTGTGTGAATCACACAAAACGGCAAGATTTATCAAGCGTGTGAATTATATCACGGCAGGGTTAATTTTTCAATCACCACGCGGATCGTGGGCAAAAACTATTGCAAAAATGGCTGTAATGTTATACAATAATCGCAAAGTGAATAGAAGTAAAAATACGAAAAGGAGTCATTTTAAAAATGAACGTACTCAACAAAAAAACCATTGAGGATATTGATGTTGCCGGCAAGCGTGTGCTTGTGCGTTGCGACTTCAATGTCCCGCTTAAAAACGGCGTTATTACAAGCGATGAACGCATCGTTGCTACCCTCCCGACAATTGAATATTTAATCGGTAAAGGTGCAAAAATTATTTTATGCGCCCATTTCGGCCGGCCTGCCGGAACGGGGTATGAGGAGGCTTTCTCCCTTGCTCCGGTCGCAAAGTATCTTGCCGGGCTACTTAACAAAGGTGTTAAAATGGCGACCGACATTGTCGGCGAAAGCGCCAAAAAACTGGCATCCGAGTTAAAAGACGGCGATGTGATGCTCCTCGAAAATGTCCGGTTCGACAAAAGAGAAACGAAAAACGACCCGGAGTTTTCAAAACAGTTGGCTTCTCTTGCTGAAATATATGTAGACGATGCCTTCGGTTCCGCCCACAGAGCGCATAGCTCGACGGCCGGTGTTGCGGATTTTTTGCCGGCGGTATGCGGTTACCTGATTCAAAAAGAAATCAAATATATCGGTGGTGCGCTTGAAAACCCGAAACGCCCGTTTGTCGCCATTTTAGGCGGCGCAAAAGTTTCGGACAAAATCGGCGTTATCAATAACCTGATCGATAAAGTGGATACGCTGATTATCGGCGGCGGTATGGCGTACACATTTTTTGCTGCAAAAGGCTACGGCACCGGCACTTCGCTTTGCGAAACAGACAAGATTACCCTTGCCAAAGAGATGATGGCCAAGGCCGAAGCAAAAGGCGTTGCGCTCTTGCTGCCGATCGACAACAAGGTTGGCAAAGAATACGCAGCCGATACCGAAGTGAAAATCGTCAACTCCGATGAGATTCCGGCCGATTGGATGGGGCTGGATATTGGGCCGAAATCGCAGGCTCTTTTTGCGGATGCAATAAAAGGCAGCGGCACGGTTATTTGGAACGGCCCCATGGGCGTGTCCGAATGGGACAATTTTGCCTCGGGTACGATTGCGGTCGCTAAGGCTGTTGCCGACTCGGGCGCCGTATCAATAATCGGCGGGGGCGACTCGGTTGCCGCAGTGCAAAAGCTCGGCTTTGCGGACAAAATGTCCCACATATCCACAGGCGGCGGGGCGTCGCTTGAGTTTATGGAAGGCATTGAGCTGCCGGGTATCGCCGCACTCAATGACAAATAGGCTGAACACCACGAGAAGTTCGAAGTAAATAAACGGCTGCACCGTCAGCCGAGGGCGGCATTCGGTTGCCGCCCGAATTTTAATAAAGGAGTAATAAATAAATGAATAAAACACTTCGTAAACCGGCCATCGCCGGTAACTGGAAAATGAACAACACGCCCCAACAAACCACCGCATTGATTGAGGAACTCAAACCCCTTGTGAAAGACGCAACCTGCGATGTAATCGTCTGTGTGCCTTACATTGACCTGCACGCCGCACTTGCGGCAACAAAAGGTTCTAATGTTATGGTCGGTGCTGAAAACTGCCATTGGGCCGAAAGTGGCGCTTTTACAGGCGAAATTTCTGCGGCGATGCTCAAAGACATCGGTGTGCCGTATGTGATTGTCGGGCACAGCGAACGCCGCCAGTATTTTGGCGAAACCGATTTGACGGTGCGTGACCGTACAAGGGCCGCCCTGAACGCCGGGCTGAAAGTTATTCTCTGCGTTGGTGAGCTCAAAGAACAGCGCCTTGAAAACATTACCGCCGAAGTTGTGCGCATGCAAACAAAGCTCGCGCTGAAGGATGTTTTGGAAAGTGAACTGGATAATATCATCATCGCCTACGAGCCCGTCTGGGCTATCGGCACGGGGCTTACCGCCACACCGGAGCAAGCCAACGAAGTCTGCGCCATTATCCGTGATTTAGTTGCCGAGCTTTATGGCAAGACGGCGGCGGACAAAATGGTTGTACAATACGGCGGTTCCATGAACGAAAAAAATGCCGATGAACTTTTGGGCCAGCCGGACATTGACGGCGGACTGATTGGCGGCGCGTCTTTGGTTGCAGCAAAATTTGCGGCCATTGTTGCGGCGGCATCAAAATAAAATAAAAATCCCCCCCCGGCGACGTTCCACCATTCCCCTCCGGTGGAGGGGTGCCTCGCAAGGCGGGGTGGTGCCTCCGGTGGAGGGGTGCCCCCCGGCGACGTTCCACCATTCCCCTCCGGTGGAGGGGTGCCTCACAAGGCGGGGTGGTGCCCTCCGGTGGAGGGGTGCCTCCCGGTGGAAAAC
>JAAYFA010000385.1 GCA_012728445.1 Clostridiales bacterium
ATTTAAACCCGATGGAAGATTCTTCGGCTTATCGTATCCATACCAAATGGAAGAAATGTAATGAGGCGTTCCCGCGCAAAACCATCTGTCCTTATCGTCCGAAGTTGTCCCTGTTTTGGCCATTATTTGAAATTTTCTGACATTACTGCCCGTCCCATAAAGCTTTGTATCAACGGTTTGAAGAAGTTCACACATAACGTCTGATGTATCGGGTGAAAGGATCTGCTCGCCTACCGGGTTTGTTTCAAGCAATACTTTCTTGCCTTCGCTGTCTGTCACTTTATAATAAGAATAGGGTTTGTAATATT
This sequence comes from Clostridiales bacterium, assembly GCA_012728445.1. Taxonomy (GTDB): domain Bacteria; phylum Bacillota; class Clostridia; order Oscillospirales; family Acutalibacteraceae; genus UBA1447. The sequence continues at coordinate 309 of JAAYFA010000385.1, forward strand.
TGCCACCATTGCCGAATGCCGCATAAGCCGCTGCCATTTCCAAGGTTGTAACGCCTTTGGTTAAAGCCCCCACGGCCATTGGGGAGGCAAAGGCATCATTCTTGCTGTCTAATGTCGTGAAATGAAATTTATTTGTCAAGAACTCCATTGCTTTTTGCGGTGTCACCATATCAACCATTATTCGCGCGACAACAGTATTTAAAGATTTTTCTATGGCTTTCTGAACAGTAACGTTATTATTTGAACCGAAAGAACCGTCAACATTTTTCGGCCACATTTTTAAGTCTTGGTATGGAAATGCGTAATCTCGAACCATTGTTGACCAATGAATATAATTCATCTCAATCGCAGGAGCGTAAGTGGCAAGCGGTTTTAAAGTCGACCCCGGTTGCCTAGGTGAGTCAGCTGCTCTGTTGAGCGTTCTATTTGCTTCTTTTGCACCGGCTTGCCCAATGATCCCAACCACACGGCCTTCGTAATCCATAACGGTCATTGCCGACTGAACAGCCGGGCTTTTATCCGTATCGCTTTGCTTTTGGAAGGTGATACGATTGTAGTAAACCTCTTCAAGCGAATTTTGAACGTCCATATCAACGGCTGCATAAATTTTAAGTCCGCCGGAATATATTTTTCTTGTTGCTTGCTGAGTTGTTAGACCATGTTCTTTCATTAAATCGGCTATGACATTATTAATTACAAAATCTACGTAAAAGCTTTGAATTTCAGCCGGTTCCGGCGCCGGCGCTTCCTCTGTTACATCAGGGATATAATCGGGACTGTTTGTAAAAATTAAATTGTATTGAACAGCGTCATCATGTTCTTTCCGGTTAATTACGCCTTGTGCCAACATTTGGTCTAAACAGTACGTTTGTCTGATTCGGTTTTCTTCAGGGTTTTTAAGAGGGTTATATGAAAACGGCGCTTTGGTAATCGAAGCCATGGCCGCACACTCGGCAAGGTTTAGGTCCTTGGCCGTTTTACCAAAATATTTTTCTGCGGCTGTCCCTACCCCGTAACAACCATTGCCCAATGCAACTGTGTTTAGGTAGGTTTCAAGAATGGTCTCTTTCGAATAATGATTTTCAAGATTTAATGCTAAAAGAATTTCTTTGAATTTTCTGACAGCAGTGATATCATTCTCGCCCGTCAAATTTTTTATCAATTGTTGCGTTATTGTTGACGCGCCTTGCTCAAAACTATATTTCGTCACCACACCCATAAACCTCACCCAATCGACACCTTTGTGCTCATTAAATCTTTTATCCTCAAGCGACACGAAAGCTTTTGATAAAAAAGGTGTCATGTCCTCAAGATTTACCCAAACGCGATTTTCTTCACCGTGTAGTTTTGCGATCATAATTTCTTTGCCATTTTTGTCGTTTGCATAGACAAAAGATGTTTTGCTTTGATTTTTTTTGTAATCGTCTAAATTAATTTCAACGTCTCCGTTTGTAAATGAAACGATATGACCCAATACATACGTAGTAACCAAAACACCCGTTAACACAAAAACTGTCAACAGTGAAAAACCGACTGTGAAAAATATCCTAATTTTGCTTTTGTTCTTTGCTTTTTTATTTTGTTCGTTTTTCCCAACCGATCGTTTTTTATTCTTATTATAACTACTTTTCATCAATGACTTTCCCCCTTATATCCACATATTATAGCACAAATCCGGTTAAAAGTTTAGTACTTTGTAAAATATTGTATAACACAAAATCATTC
>JAAYFA010000059.1 GCA_012728445.1 Clostridiales bacterium
GCCCAGCCGCAGCCCGACGGGTGATTTAATCCTCAGTCATCTGCAGATGACGGCTCCTTTGGAAGAGGAGCCTTTATATAGCTTGCACAACGCATAAAATGCGTTGCTACACAGAAAGGTTAACACGATATACAAATAAAAAATGGGACGGAAATTCCGTCCCATTTGTCAATTACAGCCCTGTTTTCTCACGGATATATTTCCTGGCCAGCAAGGCATATTCATAAGGATTAGCAATAGCGGGGTCTTGCTCTGCTTCTACGACGACCCAACCCTCGTAATCGGCTTCAGCAAGGATGTCGAAGACGGGTGTAAAATCATAGTTTCCGTCACCGGGGACGGTAAAGCAGCCGTAACGCACGGCATCAAGAAAACTATAGTTGTTGGCTTTCGCCTTTTCGAGTGCTGCTAAACGAATTCCTTTCAGATGCACATGCTTAATCCTGTGAACATACTTTTTAAGCACCGTTATAGAATCTTCGCCGGCAAACGCAAAATGCCCCGTATCATAAAGCAGAAAAACAAGATTCGGGTCGGTTAGCTCCATCAATTTGTCGACTTCCGCCGCGGTCTGCACACCGGTGCCCATGTGATGTTGCACGGTGAAATACATGCCTTTTTCGCGTGCCAATTTACCCATAGCGTTAAAGCCTTTAGCGACCAAAGCCCACTGCTCATCCGTATAGACCGGTTTGTCTTTAAAAATGCTGACCGGCTTGCCTTGAATGCTGTTGCCTTGTTCGGAAGCGCCAATAACTCTTGCGCCTAAATCATAGAGAAAACTCATGTGTTTGATGAAAGCGTCAATTGTAGCCTCATAGCCGTCCGAAAGCAGAAGAGATGAAAACCAGGCGTTGCACACTTGCAGGCCTCTGACATCCAATTTGTGTTTGAGCGTTTCAATATCTTTGGGATATTTGTTACCAACCTCGCAACCGGTAAAGCCGGCCAGCGCCATTTCGCTCACGCATTGTTCAAATGTGTTTTCCGCACCGAGGTCGGGCATATCATCATTCGTCCAACCGATTGGCGCAATGCCGAGTTTTACCTTTTTGCTGTCTAACATGTTGCTTCCTCCACTATTTATAATTTAATAAAGTCTTGCCTTGTCGATATTCTCTTGCATAGCCTCATAGGCCGCCCCAACGTTTTCACTTTCGGAAACTTCCGCAACGCCGACTCTCCACCAGGCATCATAGCCGTGGCTCATGCTGCCGTGGGCAACCTTCATATCAAACAACGTACAGCATTTTTGCGTTTTGGCATCTTCTAAGGCTTCACGCAGTTGATTGACAGTTTCTATACGGTAAGCTTTGCAGCCGTAACCTTCGGCAATTTTTACAAAGTCAAGCGGAACAATATCTCCGTCCAGCAAACCTGTCTCGGGATTTCTCGCAAGGAAGCGAGTACCGAAAGTTTTTGTTCCTTGGCTATTTTGCAGGCCTTCAATACAGCCCCAGCCGGAGTTATCAAAAAGCATGATGTTTAATTTTAGACCCTCTTGAATGGCGGTATACAATTCGCTGTGGAGCATTAAGAAGCTACCGTCGCCAACCATAGCGTATACCTCGCGCTCCGGCTCAGCAAGCTTTGCACCTAAAGCACCGCAAATCTCGTACCCCATGCAGGAAAAGCCGTATTCCATATGGTAGGTTTTTGGTTCGATGGAGCGCCAAAGCCTTTGCATGCAACCCGGTAAACTGCCGGAGGAACCGACAGCAATGGAATTCGGAGAAATTAGCTTATTAATCTCTCCGAGTGCTCTTGTTTGCGACAAGCCTTCGGGCAACTCGACGTTATAGTTTTCGTCCATTTCCAAAATATAATTGTTTCGTGCCGTTAGTATTTCTTCTCCCCAAGCGGTACGATAGTCTGTTTCGCCCAGCGCCCCGGTTAAGTCAAGCAAAGCGTTATTGGCATCGGCAATAACGGCAACAGAATCCATTTTAAACGCATCAAAGGCGCAGACATTGATGCTTAAAATTTTAACATCCGGGTTTTGAAACAGCCATTTGGATGCTGTGGTAAAGTCCGTCAGGCGGGTTCCGATAGAAATGATTAAGTCGGATTGCTTGGCGATTTCGTTCGCGGCGGCTGTACCCGTTACGCCGATACCGCCCAGATTTAACGGATGGTCCCAGCGGATTTGTCCTTTGCCGGCCTGTGTTTCAGCAATTGGAATATTATATTTTTCGGCAAAGAACTGAGCGGTTTTCCAGGCTTCCGAATAAGTGACGCCTCCGCCTATGATCATTAAGGGTTTTTCGGCTCCCTGGATCAAAGCGGCGGCCGCTTCAATTTCACGCGCGGATGCTTGCCTTCTGTCCAGATACCAAACTCTTTTCTGTAAAAAATAATCGGGGTAATCAAATGCTTCCGCTTCCACATCCTGCGGCATGGCGACGCAGACGGCACCCGTTTCGGCAGGGTCGGTTAAAACACGCATAGCATTCAACATAGCGGTCATCAGCTGTTCCGGGCGGACAACTCTGTCCCAATACCGACAAACCGGCTTAAATGCGTCATTTGAAGTTGTGGAATACCCGGTCGGCTGTTCTATTTGTTGTAGCACAGGGTCGGGTTGGCGACAAGCAAACGTGTCACCCGGCAGGAGCAGTAGGGGGATACGGTTAGCTGTTGCCGTGCCTGCGGCCGTTACCATGTTCAGTGCGCCGGGGCCTATCGAAGAGGTGCAGGCAATAATGGAGCGACGGTTCTTTTGTTTGGCGTACGCAATAGCGGCATGCGCCATGCCTTGTTCATTGTGCCCTTGGTAATACCTTAAGTCGTGACCGCCTTGTTCGAGTGCTTGGCCGATACCGACAACACATCCGTGACCGAAAATACCGAACATGCCGTGGACAAACTTTTCCTCTTTGCCGTCAAAAGATACATACTGGTTGTCAAGGAACCGGATGAGTGCTTGTGCCATGGTTAATTTCATCTGACATCATTCCTTAATATTATTTTGGCCAAATATCGGCGTCTTTTTCGGTTACCCATAAGTGTTCCGGTACAAAGGTTGGGGTAATATACGGGTCGCCGTCTAAATGACGGATAACCCACAAATACCACATCGCATAGCCGGGAGCGGTCACTTGCGGGTGTGTTTCACTATTGACGATAAAAACTGTGGAGTTGTGATGCGTTTTCACAGGCGCTTCGTTAAGCTCTGCAAATCCGTATCCGTTTTCGGGTAGAAAACGGTAATAATAAATTTCCGGCTGCGCATGATAATGGGGTGGGTAACTCGACCATTTACCGGGGAATCCTATTACCTCACCCAAAACTAGGTTGGCATACGGTGCGTTTGAATGATCAAACACGGTGCGTACAATCCGAGTGGAAGTTTCCCGCATGGTGCCTTCGCCCCTGTGTTCGCTTGCACACTCATCCGGCATATAGAGTTTGCAGGGGAAAGTACGCTCGTTTTCGGTACGCTGAACAGCAATTTCAGAGTCTGCATTCGCCGTGATTGTAACTTCAATATCGTTCGGCACATGAAGCACCCAAGGGGAAAAATCAAAACAGTTTTCCCGTTCTATTCGTTGCTTGTTTTTGTCCCATTCAACCGTGACATCACCGGCAATCAATAAATAGGCCCGCTCTAATTTTTGTGATTCGCAGAATGTATCGCCCGCGGCCAGGCGGAGGATGCCAAAATCCATCATGGAACGTTGATCCTTGTTGTCTATCGTTGCGATTTCGTTGTACCCATAAGGGAAACGTTTGGGGCCATTTACAATCATCTTGTATGCAACCTCAATTCTAAAATTATTTTACTTTGCTGAAAGCTCACCGTGAATTTCTTCGACACTTGAAAAACGGGGAGCATTTTCATCAACAGCAGTCAGAATCTTTTGAATCAACTGCCAGTTTTGCAAACCGGTTTTCGGCTGAATAGCTTTGTTAAGCTTTAGGGTATTACCTTGAAAATTGACAAAGGTTCCGTTTGTTTCGGCAAAGGTGGAGGCGGGGAGGAAGATATCTGCACTTGCTGCAGTTTTTGTCAAAAAGGTACCTATAAGAGCAAGAAACTCAAAAGCAGGCAATGCTTCAGGCATATCGTCGCCGAACACAATCAAGGCTTTTAACTTATTGACATCACCGGCAGGCTTAATATCTAAAAGTTCTTTGAACCCATAGCTGTTCACGCCTTTATTAAACGCATCCCCAAAAAGCCTGTCGTAAACTTCTTTTGCATTGTCAACGCCTAGAGAGGTAATTATCCGCTTCTCGTTGATAGCAAAGGTGAAGATGTTCTCGGTCTTAATAACATCTTTTGCAAATAATTTGACCAAGTATGCTTCTTCAATGGTGAAACGTTCAGAAACGGCAACGCCAACAGCGTCGGCTCCAAACTTGTCGATAACACTCTTGAGTTTTGCGGCAAAGGCATTGATGGCTTCGTCAAGCTTTGCTATCTCCAACTTGCCGTTTTGCGTTTTCTTTATCATCGGTGCGGTAACTCTGTCTTTGCTTTGTGTTTCGCCGAATCCAAAGCGACCCTCCGCACACAGTAGACCGGTTTCGCCAGCAGGCAAAGCGCGGATAAGCGTGTTGCCGATGCTGCACAGCTCCATTTGGCACCCTGCAGCACAACCGGGGCAGGTGGTACGGGTTGTTATTTCGGCTACGGGGACGCTTTTGACAAACTGCGTTTTTTCTCGCAATGCACCCGTTGGACAAAGGGCCACGCACTGCCCGCAGGCAATGCAGTTTGTTTGCGCCAAAGGCGTGCCGAATTCCGGAGAAACAACCGTTTCAAAGCCTCTGTCTACAAGCCCGAGTGCCGTGATACCCATTACTTCATCGCATACACGTACGCAAAGTCCACATAAAATGCACTTTTCGGCGTTTTGCTCAATGAATGGATGCTCGGTTTCCTGACGGTTTTCACGCTTCTTACCTTCAAACAGTACGGGCGTAACATCGTAGTCTTGTGCATGCTTTATCAGCTTGCATTCGAAATAATCATGGCAGCCACATTCCAAACAACGCGCACCTTCTGCTTTCGCCGTTTCTTCGGAAAAACCAAAAGCGACTTCTTCAAAGTTGTTTTTGCGTTCTTCGGGGCTTAGCCCGGGCATCACGGCTCTTGGCAGCTTATCTTTTTCAATAAAGTCCTCGGCGGTTACATCCTTTTCAACGAGGTAAGGTTTTTTGTAGGGTATCATTTGCCCGCTCAAATACCCATCAATGACACTAGCGGCCCTATACGCCTCGCCAATAGCAGTGATGGCAATATCGGCTCCGTTATTTGTGGCGTCGCCAATGGCGAATATGCCGTCTATAGATGTTCTGAAAGTTGTTTCATCGGCGATGACGGTTGACCACTTGGTCAGCTCCAATGCTTCAAAGCCATCTGCTACGGTTTGTTGCCCGATGGCCATAATAAGGGTGTCCAGTTCAATGTATTCAAAAGCGCCTTCCACCGGAACGGGCTTGCGCCTGCCGCCGGCATCCGGTTCGCCCAGTTCCATTATTTGAAGCTTAACGCCTATAACCTTCCCGTTTTCGCCCATAATCTCTTCCGGGTTTGTAAGAAATTTAAAGTGGACGCCTTCTTCTTCCGCCTCGTCAATTTCGAAAGGGGTCGCCGGCATTTCGGCGCGGGTGCGGCGGTAAATAATATACACTTCTTTAGCGCCCAAGCGAACGGCAGTCCTGCAAGCGTCCATCGCCACATCGCCTCCACCGCAAACGGCCACTTTATTGCCGATGACGGGTGGGTCGCCAAGCTCGACTTCACGTAAAAAGTCAATGCCGCCCAAAACGCCTTGCAAGTCTTCGCCCTTCACGCGCATTTTGCTGCTCTTCCACGCGCCGATGGCGACAACGACAGCATCATATTGTGTCTTGATTTCGTCTAAGGATGCATCAACGCCAATTTTAAAATTATTAACAAACTCAATGCCCAAGCCTTTGGTCAACATAATCTCTTTGCCTAAAATAGCTCTTGGTAGACGATATTCCGGAATGCCGTAGAGCAACATGCCCCCCATTTCGGGCATCATATCATATACCGTTACGC
>JAAYFA010000034.1 GCA_012728445.1 Clostridiales bacterium
CAGAAAAAGATAACGCGTTGCCCAAAGCGATGATCGACGAAACCATTGCCGCCATGCCGCAGGCGACGCTTTATATCGTTCAAGGCGGCGGACATATGTGTAACGAAAACAGGGCGGTCGAACTTGCAGGCGTGACCCTTGATTTTCTTCATATCTAAAACGCATAAAAAACAAAAAAGCAAAAAAGCGCCCTCCGATTATTTTCGGAGGGCGTATTTTTTAGCTTAAAAACTAGAAGTAGCGCAACAGGCCGACGACTTTGCCAAGCAACATGACTTCGTCGCAGAGGATCGGCTCGTAAGTATCGTTTTCCGGCTGCAGGCGGAAATGCCCTTTTTCTTTGTAGAAGGTTTTGACCGTGGCTTCGTCTTCCAAGAGCGCGACAACAATTTCTCCGTTTGCGGCAACCGGCGTCTTTTCCACAAAAACGATGTCTCCGTCTAAAATACCGGCGTTTATCATACTTTCGCCTCGGACTCGCAGCGCAAACAAGGCTTTGCCGCTGCCGGCACCGGCATAGGGGATATAGCATTCAACATCTTCGACGGCGAGAATCGGTTGGCCTGCGGCGACGGTGCCAAGCAAGGGGACCTGTGTAATATTTTCTGCTTGCCCCACAATGCGGATAGAGCGCTTGAGCATGGGGTCTCTTGAAATATAGCCCGCTAACTCGAGTGCGGCAAGGTTGGCTTGCACCGAGGATGTGGAACTAAGCCCTACGGCGGAGCATATTTCCCTCACGGAAGGCGGTACCCCGTCTTGTGTTCTCTCTAAAAGATAATCATATATTTCGCGTTGTTTTTCGGTTATTCCCCGCGGATTTTCATTGTTTTTTTTCATAAAATAACCTCCCGTTGCTGTAGTATTTCTCAGGTTTTCATAAGCATAGCACAAATGTTCAGAGAAAGCAAACGTTTGTTTGGTTAAAATTAAGAAATAATTAAGAATTTCGCTGAAAACGAGAAAAACGCCTTCATTTTTGAAAAAAATGTGTTATAATACTGTCCGAAAGAGAAACATGATTTACCATGTATTTTCGGCACAATTCATTTTGACTTACCAAAAGAAAGGGTGCACACGATGATGAAAGCGGAGAAAATCTCAATCGAACGAGCAAGATTTCCGGAAGAGGTCGGTGTTTCCTCAAGAGCAATAGCGGCGTTCATCGCAGATTTAGACGAAAGCGGCATTGAAGCGCACAGCGTGATGATACTCCGCCACGGCAAGGTGGCCTTTGAGCGTTGGGCCGAGCCATTAACCCCCGACATCCCGCATATCATGTATTCGGTGAGCAAAAGCATTACGGCGACCGCTGTAGGGTTCGCCATTGATGAGGGCTTGCTGTCGCTTGAAACAAAACTGCTCGATGTTTTTCCGGAGTACAGGCCCGAAAAAACAGATGAAAACCTTGAAGAGCTCAATGTTTTTCATCTGGTGACCATGACAGCCGGCAAGGACGTATTCGTCTTTTCGGATAAATCTAAGAATCGTTGGATACAGGACTTTTTCGATGCAAAATGGGCTTTCGCACCCGGAGAATTTTGGCGGTATGTCAGTGAAAACACATTTATGCTCAGTGCCATGTTGGCCCGCATCACAGGGATATCGCTTACCGATTACCTGACTCCGCGCCTTTTTGAACCGCTCGGCTTCGGCAGAGTGCCTTTTTGGGAAAAGGACGGCTATGGTGTTGAGGCGGGCGGCTGGGGGATGTACCTGACCACAGAGGAGCTGGCAAAGATTATGCTGTGTTATCAGCAGGGCGGTGTGTTCAACGGCAAACAGGTCATTCCTGAAAAGTGGGCAAAAGACGCCGGTAAAAAACAGGTTGAAAATCTTCAATATAAGGACGCTGCATCCTCCTCCGGCTACGGCTACGGTTTTTGGCGCAACCCCGTGCCGAATTCCTACCGTGCGGACGGTCTGTTTTCGCAATTCGGGATGGTTTTTGAAGATGATGACGCTTGTTTGGTCATGACTGCAAGTGAAATATTTGAGGATAAGGCAAGGGATTGCATTTGGCGGCATTTCCCCGGTGTGTTCATCGAGCCGACTGCAAAACCGGCAAAAAATAAAATTCCCGCCGGGCAGCTGGAACTAAAAAGTCTGCCGAACCTCGCGCCGCGCCCGCACAGCCGGCTTGAAAATAAGATTGACGGCAAAATATTAAAAATCTACAGCAGCTTGGTGATTGCAAAAGCCGGTCTTCCGGTGAGTATGGTGATGGCGCCTGTGCTGCAATTGAACTTTGAGCGCCTGAGTGATATCAAAGAGGTGAGATTTCGCTTTTTAGGTGATGTTTGTGAAATGACCTGGCGCGAAGGTCAATTTAAAAACACCATTGAATGCGGAA
>JAAYFA010000317.1 GCA_012728445.1 Clostridiales bacterium
AAAACAGCGGAAAGACTATCAGAGCCGGAATCAGCAATATCACTTGCCGCGTCAAGGTTAAAAACATGGCGGTACCCGGTTTGGCAATTGATTGGAAAAAGTTTGCTCCGATTATTTGGAAACCGATAATTGGCAGAGCCAGCATCCAAGTCAACATAGCAGACTTGGTAAAGCTCAGTAAATCAGGGTCTCGATTGAACATGGAAATCAAGGTTTCCGGGAAAATACGTATAATCGCAAAACCCGAAACGGTTATTACAGTGGCAGTTTTGATGCCAAGCATTGCCGCAGACTTCACCCTGTCAAAATGTTTTGCACCATAATTATAGCTGATGATTGGTTGCAGACCTTGGTTCAAGCCGATAATCGGCATAAACATTAAGGTTTGCAAGCTGTTGATGATACCCATACTTGAAACGGCAATGTCGCCCCCATAAAAGAAAAGACTTTTATTGAGAACCGAGTTTAGTAGGCTGCCAACGAGCTGAAGCAAAAATGACGGCATGCCTAAAGTAGAAATTTTTACCAGCAAGCCCGGATCTAACTTCATGTTTTTTAAATAAAGTCGATGATTGCACTTTTTACCCGTGAAATACGATATAACCCAAATAAAAGAGATTATTTGTGACAATATTGTCGCCAGCGCAGCGCCGCTCATCCCCATTTTAAAACCATAAATAAATAATGGGTCAAGTACAATATTAGTTCCGGCACCTAAAAACATTGTCATCATCGCAAGTTTTGGGTTACCGTCCGCACGCATGAAGTTATTTAACCCCAAACTTACGATCTGGAACACCACACCTGTAAAGATTATCCGCATATATTCCATGGCATACGGCAAGGTCGCTTCACTTGCGCCCAGGAGCACAAGCACCGGCTCAAGGAAAATCAGACCGGCAACCATGTAAACCAAACTTGTTATAATCAGCATTAAGAAGGAGTTACCTAAAATTTTTTCGGACTCCCGCGGATTTTTCTCGCCAAGCTTGATTGAAAACAGGGTAGCGCCGCCAACGCCAAAAAGTAATCCGAAGGCAAGGGATATGAGCATCAGCGGGAATGCAATCGTTATGCCTGCTAAACCATTTGCGCCTAAATCGGGGCTGTTCCCGATATATATTCTGTCAACAATATTATATAAGGCGTTCACCATCATCCCTACAATGGCAGGGATAGAGAATTTTAATACAAGTTTTGATATTTTTTCGGTGCCTAAGGGGTTGATTTCTTCCATGTTGTCGTTACTCCAATAATATGTATTTTTAGCTTGCGTAGTAATAATTGTTATGATTTCAAAAAACGAGCATAATATTGTTATTATACGCAATTACCATATTTCAGTCAATTAAGAAAGACAAATATTTTGATTTTGCATGTTAATTAGCAATGATAATTCCATAAGTGTTTTCTAAAATTAAAAGCTTTGAACAGATATCGCTTGCTATTTCCGCTTTAGTTTAATATTTTTCATAAAGCAAACTTTACAAACATTTTATGTATTCAAAGTCTTGCTAACATAGTTGAAAAAAGATGAAGACTCTCATAATATTCACTGCATCTTAAGCGCCCACTTCCCGGTTGTTCAGCCGTTGGCTAGGAAGTGGGTGATTTTATTGAAATACATGACCATTCGAACTCCAACATGTTAGTTTTGAGTATCATCAAAAAATATAAAATAAAAAACCCTCAAAGCTATATGCTTCAAGGGTTTCTGTTTTTTGGTTGCGGAGACAGGATTTGAACCTGCGACCTCCGGGTTATGAGCCCGACGAGCTACCGGCCTGCTCTACTCCGCCCCGTTATTATACACAACGTAATTTGGAAATGCAAGCGATTTTTAAAATTATTTTATTTTCTTCAAATTCAAGGTCTCAAAATCCATACACTTGTGGGCTTTAACGAGTATAAATTATTATTTTTCTAACATTTCCTTAGTTCAATCTCATTGTATTCGTTATGATACAAAACAACGACAATATACTTGTTCTTTTTTTGATGTTATGTTAATATTTAACAAGTTGATTTATATAAGAAGGAATTTCTTTTTAAAAAGGGGATGAGATTTTTCGATGCAGTACGAAACATTATTTTCACCGATGAATATCGGTCAGGTTACAATAAAAAACCGTGTTGTTATGGCACCGATGCTAATGGGTTTAGGGCAATTTGACGGAACACCGACAGCTCAGCTGATGGATTATTATGAAGAGCGCGCCAAGGGGGGCGCCGGACTGATCATAACCGAAATCACACGTGTCGATGATAAAAACGGAGCTTCTGCATTTGCGCAACTTGCAATGAGCAAAGATTACCACGTTGAGCCAATGCGGGAAATGGTTGACCGTATTCATAAGCACGGCGCAAAAATATTTGTTCAGTTACACCATCCGGGGCGGCAAAATCTGGGGCTTCTTGTTGGGACGGTTCCCCTGAGCATTTGGATGGACAAGCATTTCCCTTTTTATAGTAAACTATTATATAAAATTGTACCTGCCGGCAGAGTACTGCTGAAGCATCATCTGGTTCCGCGTGTTTTATCACCGTCGAAGAGTGAAAGAAGTTATTTTTCCGACGGAACGAACCGAACGATGCGCAAAAGCGAAATCAAAAAGCTCATCGGGCAGTTTGCGGAAGCGGCGTTGCGCGTCAAGCAATCGGGGGCGGATGGGGTCGAATTGCACGCATCCCACGGTTATTTAATCCAACAGTTTTTAAGCCCGAACACGAACAGAAGAACGGACGATTACGGTGGTTCGCTGGAAAACAGGATGAGATTCCTGACCGAAATTATTAGGCGCATACGCAAAAAATGCGGTTCGGAATTTCCGATTGTTGTGCGCTTAACGGTTGACGAGTGCTATGACAAAATCGGCAAGCCGGAAAAAGGTTTCGGTCTTGAAGAAGGCGTACGAATTGCAAAATTGCTGGAGCAAGCGGGGATTGACGCAATTGACGTTTCCTCGGCAGCGTATGACACGTTTAACTATTGGCTCGAACCGCCGTCATTTGAATGCGGTTGGCGCGCTTATATGGCAAAGGCTGTTAAAGACGAAGTGTCGATCCCTGTGATTGCGGCTAATTTAATCAGAAGTGCGGAACAGGCGGAGCAGCAGCTTTTGGACAACGTACAGGATTTCATATCACTCGGCAGACCAATGCTGGCAGACCCTTATTGGACACAGAAAGTTTTTGAAGGCAATGAGAAAGCTGTTAAACGCTGTGTTTCCTGTCTATACTGTATTGAAAGCATGCAAAACAATGCTTTTGAAGGTTCTCACGGTAAATGTTCCGTTAACCCTATGTTAGGACGAGAAAACGAAGAACTTAAAATGAACGGAGAAGGTAAGACAGTTGTCATCGTTGGTGCGGGACCGGGTGGATTGACTGCGGCTGAAACGCTTGCAAAAAGAGGTTTTAACACGGTTGTTCTTGAAAAATCCGCCGAGGTCGGCGGACAAATAATGCTTGCTAAACATATCCCGTTTAAAGAAAAACTGCTCTGGTGTGTTGAAGATTTAAATAACGCTGCTTTAGCGGCAGGTGCTCAGATTAAGCTAAATACAAAAGCGGACAAAGAACTTGTCGAAAGTTTTTCTCCCCATGCCCTGATTATTGCTACCGGCGGCAATTCCGTCAAACCAAGATTAATACCCGGTGTCGGTCTGCCGAATGTTTGCACGGTTACGGAAGTTCTTAACGGGACAGTTTCGCTCAGCGGCAAAAAAGTCGCGGTAATCGGTTCCGGCATGACGGGGCTGGAAACAGCGGAGATGATAGCAGAGCAGGGCAATAAAGTGTTTGTGGTGGAGATGGCCGATACAATAGCTCCGGGCACTTGGATGCAGCACAGAGACGATGTTTTGCCTAGGCTCAAAGCAAACGAAGTAGAAATACTCCTGTCAAAAAAACTGGTTGCTATTCACCGTACTTTTATTGAGATTGAATCAACCGGGATGCGTAAAGAAAGGACAACGTTGGAATGTGACCAGGTGGTACTTTCCATCGGTGTAAAAAGCGAGAATGCGCTTTACAATGAATTGAAAACATCCTTTAAAAACATCCATATCATCGGTGATGCCTGTAAATCAGGACGCATTGCTCAGGCAACGGAGTCCGGTTATTTAGCGGCAATCTCGATTGAGTGAAATACTTTTTATAAATTACAACAAGGCTGAAGAACCTCTATCAAATAAATTGTTAATCGGAGGTCTATAAAATGATGACAGGCAAAGAAAGAATGACCTGCAACCTTCAGCGCAAAAAAGCGGACAGAATTGGGCTTTATGAGCATTTTTGGGGCGATACGGGTAATGATTGGCTTAACAAGGGGAAACTGGAAGATTGCAGAAGTCCGGAAGATATTTTTGATTTTGACCTGGCCGAATGCTGGCCCTTTAATTTTACGGCCGACCTTGATTTTGTGCCGGAAAGAATAACCGAAGATGATGATACCTATACAACCCTTGATGGCAACGGCGCTACATTGCGGCGCAACAAAAAGCACGATGCAACGCCGGAGCATGTCGATTTTTCTGTGAAGGAAAGCGGCGCATACTATGAAAAAATTCAGCCGCTGATAACGCCTTGCGAGCGCCGAATTAATTACGAAGCGTATAAGAAGACGAAAGCAGTTGCTGTTGAAAAACAACGTTTCTTTGTTTGGAGCGGCGTTAATGTTTTTGAATTGATGCATCCGGTTTGTGGGCACGAAAATATGCTTATGGGCATGGCACTTGAGCCAAAATGGATTGCGGAAATGGCAATGGATTATGCCAAGGCAACCGTGGCCATGCAGGAAATGCTTTTTGCAAAAGAGGGCAAACCCGATGGCATTTGGTATTATGAAGATATGGGTTTTAAAGAGCGGCCTTTTATGTCACCGGCAATGTACAAAGAGTTGATTCAACCCGCGCATAAATACACCATCGATTTTGCGAAAAGCATGAATCTTCCCGTTATTATGCATTCCTGTGGTTTTGTAGAGCCGCTGCTGCCCGGTATGATAGAAGCGGGGATAGACTGCTTGCAGGTCATTGAGGTCAAAGCCGGGATGGACCTTGTAAGAATTTTTAAAAATTACGGCGACAAACTGTCATTAATGGGCGGGATCGATGTACGAGCGCTGTATACAAATGATAAGAAGATCATTGATGCGGAGCTTGAGGCAAAGATACCCATCGTGAAACAAGGTTTCGGCTACACATTGCACAGCGATCATTCAATACCGAACACGGTTGCGTTTGCAACCTATCAATATTTTGTTGAAAAAGGACTGGAATTAGGCAAGTTGTAAAATCGACGACCGGAAAGAGGCTAAAATGAGTATTGGTTATGCTTGTTTGAGTGTTGGCGTACCAAACACCAAATTTAAAAGTTGCATCCAAGCGAACGCAACGGACGAAAATCTGACAAGAATAATTGCAAATAATTTGGATTCTTTAAGTAATCTAATTGATTATAACATTGAAAACGAGATTAAGCTTTTTCGAATAAGCTCGGATTTAATTCCTTTTGCGTCTTCACCGGTTAACAAGCTTGATTGGCAGCATCTATTTGCATCTGAACTCACTGCAATCGGGAACAAAATTCTTGCCGGTAACATGCGCGTCTCCATGCATCCAGGCCAATATACGGTTCTCAATTCACCAAAGGATGATGTTGTTGAGAGAGCCGTTGCGGACCTTGAGTACCACACAGCACTGCTTGATGCCATGGGGCTTTGTAAAAAACATAAGATAGTGCTTCATATTGGTGGCGTATACGGTGATAAATGCACTGCGGTCGAGAGATTTGTCAAGAATTATTTGTTACTGAATAAAAACATTAAAGAACGGCTTGTCATTGAAAATGACGACAAAAGTTACCATGTTGGTGATGTTTTAAATATTTCCGAAACACTTCATATTCCGGCAATTTATGACAACCTGCATAACAACCTTAATCCGGCCGACAGTGCTAAAGAGGACGCCTATTGGGTTCTTATGTGTAAAAAAACCTGGAGCACGAATGACGGATTACAGAAAATACACTATTCACAACAGAATGAGACGAAAAGAGCGGGCTCGCATTCCGAAACAATCAAGATTAGCGAGTTTATTGCTTTCTATAACAGGGTACAGGG
>JAAYFA010000405.1 GCA_012728445.1 Clostridiales bacterium
GACATGGCCATGTTCAGCGTTCGGGGAATGGGTGTGGCGGTCAGTGTCAACACATCCACCGCGGGGAAAAGCTCTTTGAGTCGCTCCTTTTGCGCAACGCCGAAACGTTGCTCTTCGTCCACAACAATCAGCCCCAAATCGTGGAACTTAATGTCTTTGGAAATAAGGCGGTGCGTGCCCACGACAATATCGACACTGCCGCGCTTTAAGGCCGTGACTGTTTTGGCAATTTGTTTGGGTGTGCGGAAGCGGGAAAGCATGGCGCTTTCAATTGGGAAGCCTTCAAAGCGTTTTTTGATGGTCTGGTAGTGCTGCAAGGCTAAGATAGTGGTGGGTACAAGGATGGCACATTGCTTACCGTCTGCAATACACTTGAATGCGGCGCGCAAGGCAACCTCTGTTTTGCCGAAACCGACATCGCCGCAAAGCAGTCTGTCCATGGGATACGGCTTTTCCATATCCTGCTTAATCTCGTCAATGCACCGCAGTTGATCCATCGTTTCCTGAAATTCGAAGCGCAGTTCAAAATCGTTCTGCATATCAATATCCGGTGAAAAGGCATAGCCTTTAACCGCCCTGCGTTTGGCATAAAGGACAATCAACTGTTCTGCCATATCCTTCACAGCCGCTTTTACGCGGGTGCGGGTTTTTTTCCACTCTTTACCGCCGAGCCTGTTGAGCTTAACAAGCTTGTCATCGCTTCTCGGGCCGATATATTTTGACACTTGGTCAAGTTGCGTTACCGGCACATATAAAATATCGCCTTTGTCATATTTAATTTTGATGTAATCTTTAACGGTTCCACTGGCTTCGAGCGTGACAATGCCCTCGTAAATACCAATACCGTGGATGGTATGGACAATGTAATCGCCTTTAATCAACTCTTCGAGCGAGCTGAAGAAGGCAACCGTTTTCTTATCCTGCCGGCGGCGCTTCTGCTCCGGTGAAGCCGTTATGCGGCTGCCATAGGTGATGAGCCGAAACTTCTCGGCCGGGTATTCTATCCCCGCCGAAAGTCCGCCCGGTATGACGCAAACTTTTTCTTTTGGAAAACTTTCGGGCAAAGAGGGATAAAAGATATTCTGTATGCCCTCACCGGTTAAATCAAGGCTCAAAGCGCGTGAGGCTTTTTCGCTGCCGGCCATCACGACAACGGTGAAATCGTCTTTTTCGACCACGGGGCGGATGTCCTCCAGCAGGAGTGCAAGTGAGCCGTTCCAAGGCGGCAGCTGGCGGGCATTTACGGTTATAAGGTCATGCACCGGTGTATCAAAGCTGCCCCTTGGCAGGTTATCCAGGTATATAGTGGCGTTTTCTTCATATTTTCGGATGAATTGCCCCCAAGAAAGTGTGAAGCGGTCAAGCCCCTTGCAAAGAACACCTTCCTCAAAATAAGACTTGATTTCCTCATTCAGTAATTTTTCGCATGCCGCGGCGCGTTCTTTAACGGCGAAGCTTTCACTGACAAAAAGTAACGATTCGCCGTTATAATCAAAAAGATTACCGGGTTCCGGGTAAACGAGCGGCAGGTAACGGTCGAAGGAAGCGAGTCGCACGCCGGCATTCAGGCGATCAATGTCCGCTAAAAGGGACGCTCTTGCTTTCACGGAGCCCTTGCCCCTGAGCGCGAGCATATGCCCTTCAATAAGCAGGGCAAACGCGCTGTTTTCGCCACAAAGAATCTCGTTTGCGGGTGTTATTTTAATTTGCTCCGTGCGCTCCAAACTGCGCTGGGTTTCCGGATCAAAGGAAAAAATCGAATCAACGATATCGCCCCAAAACTCCAACCGGTAAGGTGTTGCGGATGATGGCGGGAAAAAGTCAAGAATGCCTCCGCGCAGCGCAAATTGTCCCAAACCGTCGACCTGCTCCGCCCTTACATAACCGGCATGGAGTAGCAATGCCGTAAGGTCCGTAGGGGGGATCGTGCCACCCTTTTTGACGATGAGGCTGTTTGTACGAAGTTCCGCGGGTGGTATGGTCAGCTGCATTGCGGCTTCGATGGAGCGTACAACGATATCGACCGTGCCACCGAGCATGGCGCCGAGTACACCAAGAC
>JAAYFA010000406.1 GCA_012728445.1 Clostridiales bacterium
CTTGAAGTTCCCGAAGAGCTTGAATTCCCCGAAGAGCTTGAAGTTCCCGAAGGGCCCGAAGAGCCCGAAGAGCCCGAAGAGCCCGAAGAGCCCGAAGAACCCGAAGAACTCAAAGAATCTGATGCGTTGGAACAATCGGAAGCGTTCAGCAGTTTGGAAGGAATTATAGATTTGCAGGAAATACAAACACCGCCGATAATTGTTGAACCCGATAAAGCGGACATCAAGCACGACGATGTAGATTTAAGCACAAAAGAAATTGAAACGAGCTCATCCCGCGATATTAGCGAAAGCGATATTGATGAGCTTCTCCGCCTATTCTCGAATGACGTAGAGACTTAAATGGTGAAAATGTTTTTAAACGACAGATAAATTGAACGGAGGGGTCTGAATGGAAATGATTGCCGAAATTGCGCAAAGAATTCATGCGCTCAGGGATATATGCGAGTTTACAGTTGAAGAAATGGCCGAGCTAACCGGTTGCACTGTTGATGAGTATCTGCTTGCGGAAGCAGGCAAAGTGGATTTTTCTTTCACTTTTATTTACAAATGTGCTGAAAAATTCAAAGTCGATATGGTTGAATTACTGACCGGGGAAAATCCTCATTTGTCTTTTTACTCAATAGTCAGGAATGGGGACGGCTTGCCAATGAAGCGCCGGTCAGGCTTTAACTACTATCACCTTGGTTACCGTTTTAAAGGTAAGCTCTGCGAACCGTTTTTAGTAACGGCTCCTTTTTCTCGAAAAGTGCAAGATGAACCGATTGCCTTGTCTACGCACGAAGGTCAAGAATTTAATTATATTTTAAAAGGCAGTCTCAAGATAAAACTTGAAGATCATACCGAGGTTTTACATGAGGGGGACAGTGTACTGTACGATTCCTCACACGGGCACGGAATGATAGCGACAGATGGTGAAGATTGCGTGTTTTTGGCTATAATTTTGAAAAAACCGGAATGAGGAATAATTAAGTATGCAGAATATTAATTTAAATTATGTTTACGAATATTTTGACGATGAAGGCAAATTGACCGGATACAAACTAAAATATCCGGACAATTTTAATTTTGCTTATGATTGTGTGGATGTCATTGCAAACACCGAGCCTGATCGAGTGGCATTGATATGGTGCAACCCAAAGGGGGAGGAGCATCGTTTTACTTACGGTGAGTTAAAATACTACAGCGACAAAACCGCCAACATGCTTCGCAGCAAGGGTATTAACAAAGGCGATATGGTTATGGTCATCTTAAAGCGCCATTACCAGTTCTGGTTTATTATTTTAGCGCTGCATAAGCTTGGCGCCGTTATAATTCCGGCAACTTTTTTACTTACTGCGCATGATATTGTTTATAGAGCAAACGCTGCGGGCGTAAAGGCTGTTATTTGCACCGGTGAAGGCGATGTTGCCCGGCATATTGATGAAGCGCTTCCGGAATGTCCCGATATAGAAATAAAGATGATGGTAAACGGTAAAAGAGACGGCTGGGACAATTTTATGACCGCAATGGAAGCGGCCGATAACACGTTTGAAAGAGTAGTCACAAAAATTGATGAGCCTATGATTTTGTATTTTTCATCCGGCACCACCGGTAACCCCAAAATGGCGCTTCATAATTACGCCTATGCCTTGGGGCATTTAACAACGGGAAAATACTGGCAAAATGTAGGGCCTGAAAGCTTGCATTTTACCATAGCGGACACCGGTTGGGGCAAGGCGGTTTGGGGCAAACTCTATGGGCAGATGCTCATGGAAGGCAGTGTTTTTACCTATGATATGGACAAATTCGTGCCGGCTGAGATTCTCTCTCTGATTCAAAAATATAGAATAACCTCCCTATGCTGTCCGCCGACCATGTTTCGTTTTTTACTGCAGGAAGATGTTAAGGCTTATGATTTAAGCTCTTTGCAGTATTGCACGATAGCCGGTGAAGCGCTCAGCCCCGATGTGTTCAACAAATGGGATGACCTGACGGGTGTCAAACTGATGGAAGGCTTTGGACAGACCGAAACAACTATTATGATAGCCAATATCATCGGCTCCCGGCCAAAGCCCGGCTCTATGGGCAAACCCATGCCGCATTATGATATTGATATTGTAGACGAGGACGGCAAGTCGGTTTCCCCGGGCGTGACGGGCGAGATTGTGATACGCACAGACAAACACATTCCCGAAGGGCTGTTTATGTCTTATTACCGCGATGAGAACCGCACGAACGAAGCATGGCATGATGATATTTATCATACAGGCGATACAGCCTGGAAAGATGAGGACGGCTATTTCTGGTATGTTGGTCGTACAGACGATGTGATCAAGTCCTCGGGTTATCGCATTGGCCCGTTTGAAATCGAAAGCGTGCTTGCGGAACATCCGGCTGTTATAGAATGCGCAGTAACGGCAGTGCCGGATGAATTGCGCGGTAATTTAGTCAAAGCAACAATAGTCCTTAAAGCAAACGTTGAGCCGACGGATGCCCTGAAAAAAGAACTGCAAAATTATGTGAAACGAGTAACAGCTCCTTATAAATACCCAAGGATCATTGAATTCGTTGAAGCGTTGCCCAAAACAGTGAACGGAAAAATCCGTAGAGTAGCAATCAGGGAGAATGATACGGTATCTGCGGCGGAATAGTCGGTTTTAATGAGGGATCAGTATTTACCCTTTTCACATAAAACAACAGGACGTTTCACAACTCAAGGAGGAAATATAATGGCAAAGGACCTAGCAAAACAGTACGACCCGAAAAATGTTGAAGACCGCACTTATCAATTTTGGCTGGATGGTAACTATTTCCATGCTAAGGTAGATTTGGATAAAAAACCATACACGATTGTTATGCCGCCTCCTAATATTACGGGGCAGCTTCATATGGGGCATGCCCTTGATAACACGTTACAGGATATCATTATCAGATGGCGCCGTATGCAGGGTTATGACGCTTTGTGGCTGCCCGGTACCGACCATGCGTCCATTGCCACCGAGGCTAAGCTTGTGGAAGCGCTTAAAGAAGAAGGCTTAACCAAGAGCGATGTCGGTAGAGAAGGGTTCCTCGAAAAAGCATGGTTATGGAAAGAAAAGTATGGCGGCTCAATTATCAACCAGCTCAAAAAAATGGGCTCGTCTTGCGATTGGGAGCGTGAGCGCTTCACATTGGACGAAGGATGCAGCCGAGCGGTTAAAGAAGTTTTTGTAACCCTTTATGAAAAAGGGTTGATATATAGGGGCGAGCGCATTATCAATTGGTGCCCAAACTGCCTCACGTCCATTTCCGATGCCGAGGTTGAGTTTGAAGAAAAGGACAGTTCCTTCTGGCACATACGCTACCCTTTATCGGATGGCAGCGGTTATATTGAACTAGCCACCACTAGGCCTGAAACGATGCTCGGTGACACCGCAGTTGCGGTTCACCCGGAAGATGAAAGATACAAACATCTTGTTGGTAAAATGTTGATTTTGCCGATCGTAAATAAAGAAATTCCGATTATAGCCGATAGCTATGTGGAACAGGACTTTGGAACCGGCGCTGTGAAAATAACGCCGGCCCATGACCCGAACGATTTCGAGGTTGGCGCAAGGCATTCCTTGCCGATTATTAATGTCATGACCGAAGACGGACATATGAATGAAAATGCAGGCAAATTTGAGGGGTTGGACAGTCTTGCTTGTCGGAAGGCTATTGTAAAAGAACTGGAGGAAGGTGACTTCCTTGTAAAAGTTGAACCCATGAGGCACAATGTCGGTGCTTGCTACCGTTGCCATACAACCGTTGAACCGCGCATTTCTCTGCAGTGGTTTGTGGAAATGAAGCCGCTTGCAAAGCCTGCTATTGATATTGTGAAAGACGGAACCATCAAGTTTATTCCCGAGCGTTTTGATAAAACTTATTTCCATTGGATGGAGAACATTAAAGATTGGTGTATATCACGCCAGCTTTGGTGGGGGCACAGAATACCGGCATGGTATTGTGCCGATTGCGACGAAATTATTGTCAGCAAAGAAGAACCGTCACACTGCATAAAATGTGGCGGTAGCAAATTGACGCAAGACCCCGATACGCTTGACACCTGGTTCTCCTCCGCACTATGGCCTTTTTCTACCCTTGGCTGGCCGGTCGAAACACCGGAGTTTAAGCATTATTATCCGACGAGTACCCTGGTCACGGGGTATGATATTATCTTTTTCTGGGTTGCCCGCATGATTTTTTCTGCTTGTGAGCAAACGGATATGAAACCCTTTGACACCGTATTTATTCATGGGATTATCAGAGATGCTCAAGGCAGAAAAATGTCGAAATCCCTTGGTAACGGCATTGACCCGCTTCTTCTGATTGAAGAGTTTGGTGCAGACGCTCTCCGCTTTGCGCTAGCGACGGGCAATAGTCCCGGTAACGATATGCGTTTCTCGGATGAAAAGGTCGAGTCCAGCCGCAACTTTGCTAATAAAATTTGGAATGCTGCGCGCTTTATCCTAATGAATCTCGATGGAGACGAACCTGCGCCGCATACGCCCGAAGAACCGGCGTTGGAAGACAAATGGATCCTGAGTCGTTTCAATACACTTGTCAAAGAAGTGACCGATAACTTAGAAAAATTTGAGCTCGGCATAGCTGTTCAAAAGCTTTATGATTTTATTTGGGATGTTTTTTGCGACTGGTATATTGAGCTGGCTAAAATCCGCTTGCATCAGGAGAATGAAGGTAAAGAGACTGCAAAAACGGTCTTGATCTATGTTATGTCGAATACTTTAAAACTACTTCATCCGTTTATGCCATTCATCACGGAAGAAATTTGGCAAACACTCCCGCATGAAGGGGAGTCTATCATGGTTTCCACTTGGCCGGAATATAACAGTGCTCTTAATTTTGCGGCAGAAGAGCTTGAGATGGAACGGATTATGGAAGCTGTCCGTGCAGTGCGCAACCGCCGGGCCGAAATGAACGTGCCTCCGTCAAGAAAAGCAAAGTTGTTTATTGAAAGCACATATATGAAAACTTTTGAGTCCGCCGGCGTGTTTATGCAAAAACTTGCATGGGCGTCCGAGGTTGAGGTTGGCAGCAGTTTTACCATTGAAAACGCAGTCAGCATTATTACAGACGATGCTAAAATATTTATTCCGATGGAGGACTTGGTCGACTTTGAAGCAGAACGCGCCAGGCTCAATAAAGAACTTGCCGTCGCAGAAAAAAACTTGGAAAGCATTGTAAACCAACTTGCCAACGAAAACTTTGTTTCTAA
>JAAYFA010000203.1 GCA_012728445.1 Clostridiales bacterium
AAACAGATTATCAATATATTTTTTTCGGGGCGGGGCTTGTCCCCGCTCTTTGAGCAATGAGGATGTATTATGGCCGTTAAATCACCGAGGAGAAGGCTTTTTTTGCGTTGTGCTTTTGTTCTGGGTCTTCTTGTTTTTGGGGGATTCGGCACGAGCGTCGCGAGTCTTGTGCGGGTTCAGTTTGTCCAAGGGGAGGAATACAGGGCAAAAGCGGAGCTCAGGCAGTTGCTTGATGAAAGTACGCCCGCCAAAAGGGGCACCATTTACGACATCAACGGCAAAGTTCTTGCCGAAAGCGCTTCGGTTTGGAAAATTTATATAAACCCCAAAAAAATTGCGGAATTCGCCAACGACGACTTCCGCGAAGACCTGATTAAAAAGCTTTCGGATTACCTAAACCTTGACGAGGAAACGGTACGCGCCGCGACGTTTAAAGAGAACACGGAGTATTGGGAAGTAAAGAAAAAAGTCGAGTTTGACGAAAAAGAAAAAATTGTTCGGTTGCGCGAAGAGTCTTATAAGAATCCATCAGCCGAAAACAAAAAAGCGATTGCATACAAATATGTGGTCGGTATTCGAGCAGACGAAAAGCGCTATTACCCTTATGGTACATTAGCATCGGCTGTTATTGGTTTTTGCGGGGTGGATGGGGGCAGCTACGGGGTGGAAAAATCTTGTGACGAGCTACTCAAAGGCACGCCCGGTAGGACAATTACCGTCAAGGACGCCGGGAACGATGCGATTCCCTTCCAACTTGACAACGTTCACGACGCAAAAAACGGTGCGAACTTGGTGTTGACGATTGACGAACATATTCAACATTATCTTGAAAACGGTCTAACGGAAGTATATAACAGCTCAAAAGCCGCCGGTGCCTACGGGATTGTGATGGATGTTCAAACAGGGGCAATCCTTGCTATGGCGGGTAAACCCGATTATGATTTGAACTCGCCGGAAACCTTAACGATCGAAGGCCTTGCCGAGAAAATTGCAAGTGTCGAAGACCCCGAACAGCGCAAAGCAGATTTACAAGCAGCGAAGGGTAATCAATGGCTCAATTATTGCACCCAGTGGACGTACGAGCCGGGGAGCGTTTTTAAACCGATTGTGTCTGCCGCTGCGATTGAGGAAAAGAAGTGGTCGCCGGGTGAAACCTATAACTGTACCGGTAGAACAACTATACTGGATACCTCTTTCCCCTGCCACGAGCGCAGCGGTCACGGGGTGTTAAACTTATCCGGTGCGCTTGCAAAATCTTGCAATACGTTTTTTATTACCCTGGGTCAACGCTTGGGTACGGAAGTGTTTCGTAAATATTTTGAGGCGTTCGGCTTTATGGAAAAAACGGGCATCGAACTAAATGAAGCCGCAACGGCTGCGGGTGCCACTTACCACGCCACAGAAAAATTCGGTAAGGTGCAGCTTGCAAGCTCGTCTTTCGGGCAGAGTTTTGAGGTAACGCCACTACAAATGATCACTGCCATTTCCTCAATTGCTAACGGCGGTAAGCTCATGCAACCATACATCGTTGCAAGGCAGCTCGATGATGCCGGTAACATTATATCGGTAACAAAACCTATTGTGCGCCGGCAGGTCATTTCCGCCACCACTGCTGCGGCCGTAACGGATATGATGGAGATCGTTGTAACCGGCGGAAGTGGTAAAAACGCTTATGTACCTGGCTACAGTGTGGCGGGTAAAACGGGTACATCGCAAAAATTGAGCAAACCGGGGTTTTATGTGGGGTCTTTTGTTTGTTTTGCACCCGCTGATGACGCGAGAATTGCGGTGCTGATTTTGGTTGACGAACCACAAGGCGAAGTAGGCGGGTCAAGGATAGCCGCACCCATCGCGCGTGAGGTTGTTGACAGTACTTTAAAGTACCTGAATGTTGAGCCAAAATACAGCCAAAGCGAGCTTGTGCTGCTCAACACAAAAGCACCGGAACTCATCGGTAAAAGCGTTGCCAACGCAAAACAAATACTGGAAAGCACCGGTCTTTCTTACAAGACTATCGGCAATGGCGATACGGTTACACTGCAAAACCCTGCTTTTAATCAAGGCCTGCCCAAAAACGGCATTGTTATCTTGTATACAGAGAAAGACAGTCAAATGGTGAACACCACAGTGCCGGACTTTGTAAACAGGAGCATTGACGATGTTTACGAAATGGCTTTGGATGCCGGGATTAATGTCAAAGTGGTCGGCAATATAACGTCGCCGTCCGGGCTTATTTCTTATAAACAGAATGTCTAAAAAGAGACAAAGGTAATTTTTGGGTCCGAGGTTATCGTATCTTTTCAATCAAGCGCAGTTTCTTCGGAAATTGGATAAAAATACAGAGCCCTCATTAAAATCAACCTAAAGATTACTTTTTTTCCAGAGGTTTTATAATCGGGACGAGCATATCTGCGAGGAGTCATAAAAAATGAAACTATCACAGCTACTACAAAAATGTAACACGCTGTCGGATTATACCGATACGGAAATAAGCGCCGTAACCGACGATTCACGCCGGGTGACACGGGGGTGCTTGTTCGTTTGCATTGAAGGCGCACAGTTCGACGGCCATACGGCTGCCGCGGATGCAGTTGCGGCGGGTGCCGCAGCGGTCGCTGTGCAAAGGGACACCGGGGTAGAAAACCAGGTGCTTGTGGAAGATACGAGGCAAGCGTACTCGCTGATATGTTCCGCTTTTTTTGGCAACCCTGCCGACAAACTGAAGATTATCGGCGTCACCGGCACGAATGGCAAGACAACGACCGTTTTTCTGCTCAGAGATATTTTGGAAAGTGCCGGCAAGATAGTGGGGCTTATCGGTACCGTCAAAAGCAGTATTGCGGGTAAGGATTTTGAATCGAATTTGACAACACCGGACCCCTTTGAGTTGCACGGTCTGTTTGCAAAAATGGTCGCAGCCGATTGTGAATACTGCGTGATGGAAGTTTCCTCCCAGGCGCTCGCACAAAAGCGTGTAGCCGGCATCTCTTTTGAAGCGGCTATATTCACAAACCTGTCGAGAGAACATCTGGATTATCATGGTGACTATGAAAGTTACAAGGCCGCTAAACGTCTTCTATTTGAACAAACCTCCTTTGCTGTGATAAACTTAGATGACGATGTGGCAGAATATATGATGAGTGGCATCGCTTGCCCGCAGGTGACTTTTTCGGTTAAGACAGATGCATCGGACTACACCGCTAAGAATATACGTCTAAAACCGTCCGGCGCCGAATATGAACTTGTCGGCAAAGGTGTTATTGGCCGTGTTCGTTTGAGCGTGCCGGGGATATTCTCCGTTTATAATTCCATGGGCGCCGCGGTGTGCGCGGTGGAACTGGGTATTCCCTTCGACTGTGTGTTGGAGGCAATTGCCGCTTCGCCGGGCGTGCCCGGCAGGCTGGAAGTTGTGCCGACAGATAAAGATTATACGGTTATCATCGACTATGCCCACACGCCTGACGGGTTGGAAAACATTCTGCACGCCCTGCGGGAAATTACGCAAGGTAGGCTGATTACGGTTTTCGGCTGCGGAGGGGACAGGGACAAAACCAAAAGACCGCTCATGGGCGAAATTGCCGAACGCCTGTCGGATATTGTTGTCATCACCTCCGACAATCCACGCACAGAAGACCCCGCCGAGATCATCGACGACATCCTTAGAGGGCTCGGTAAGGTTGGCAAAAATGTAGTTGTTGAAGAAAACCGTACCCTCGCCATCGAAAAGGCACTCGGGCTAGCGGCGAAGGGCGACATCGTTGTGCTCGCCGGCAAGGGGCACGAAACCTATCAAATTTTAAAAACCGGTAAAATACATTACGACGAGCGTGAAGTAATCGCTCGAATACTCGCCGGCATGGCGTAAGACGCAGTTGCGACTGCGCGTCATTAAACGGGAGGCGGTGTGAACCTGTGAAGCCGATAGCTTTGGCGGAAATTGCCCGGGCAGTTGGTGCCCGTAACGCCATAAATCCCATGATAACCGGCATCTGTACGGACACGAGAAAGTTGTCACCGGGTTGCCTTTTTATAGCGATCAAGGGGCCAAACTTCGATGGCCATACGTTTGTCAAAACCGCTCTTAAACAAGGGGCGGCGGCCGTTTTGTGCCAAGACGAGACTGCCTGCGGGGAACAGGCACTTTTAGTGCCGGATACACGCGCGGCGTTACTTAAACTCGCGGCGTATTACCGCAGGCTGTTCGGTGTAAAGGTTGTTGGCATAACGGGCAGCGTTGGTAAGACCACGACGAAGGAAATGACGGCTGCGGTATTAGCTTCGACGTTCAAGGTGTTAAAAAACGCAGGCAATCTTAACAATGAAATCGGGCTGCCGATGACCGTTTTTGAACTCGATGATAGTTATGAAGCGGCAGTGCTGGAAATGGGCATGAGCGGCTTAGGTGAAATATCCCGTTTATCCAATGCCTCTGCGCCGGATATTGGTGTGATAACCAATGTCGGTGTTTCGCATATTGAAAAACTCGGTTCTAAAGCGAACATCTTAAAAGCAAAAATGGAAATTTTAGACGGCATGCCGCAGGGGGCGCCGCTTTTACTTAACGCCGATGACAGCCTTTTGCGGAAGGCGGAGACCGGCGGGCATCCCGTTTTCTATTATGGCATTGAAAATGCGGCGTGCGATTTTAACGCTTGCAATATCGAGCAAAGCACATCAAACACGCACTTTACGATTCTGAGTAAAGGTGTAGAGCAACGGATCGATTTGCCGGCAATAGGCCGGCACAACATCTATAATGCGCTTGCGGCCTTTGCGGCCGGGATATTGGCAGGGGTTAGCCCAAAAGATGCGGCAACGGCGCTTGCAGACTATGCGCCTGCAGGCATGCGCCAACGGATAAAGCATTTTGGCGGCATCACCTTTATTGAGGATTGTTATAACGCCAGCCCCGACTCCATGCACGCGGCGCTTGTTGTCCTTGCGGATTTGCAGGCGGAAAGACGTATTGCTGTTTTGGGCGACATGCTCGAACTCGGCGATTACGCAGAGCAGACCCATGTGGAGATCGGTGCAAGAGCTGCGGAAAATGATGTCGATGTGCTGCTGACGTTTGGGGAGCTGACAAAGCTAACCGCACAAAAGGCAAAGGAGTCCGGTGTCGGTACCGTACTTGCTTTTGACAATAAAAACAGACTGGCCGCGGCACTTTGCGATATTCTCTCACCGGGCGACGCTGTTCTTTTTAAAGCAAGCAGGGGCATGGGTCTTGAAGATATTATTGAAATGGTTTACAGGGAGCTGAAAGTTGATGAATAACACACTGCTGGTCATTCTCGCCGCGGGTGTCGGGTTTTCCGTCACGGCATTGCTTGGTTTTTTGATTATTCCGAAGCTGCTAAAACTAAAGTTTGGGCAGGTCATTTTGGATATCGGCCCCATCTGGCATAAATATAAACAGGGTACGCCGACGATGGGTGGCATCATGTTTATCCTCGGCACCCTCGTTGCGATTGCGGTCGGGATGGTGACGGCAAAAATCATGAGCGTTGACATTGTCGCAGGTGATTCGTTTGTTCCTGCGGAAATTAAGACAAAGCTGTGGAGCGGGATACTCATGGCGCTGAGCTTCGCACTTGTCGGTTTTGCGGATGACTACATCAAAGTTGTCAAAAAACGTAATATGGGGCTGAGCATCAAGCAAAAGACGATGATGCAGCTGCTCATCATCCTCGCGTATTTAAGCAGCTTGCACATGGGTATGCGCGGCGCACCGTATATGTTCGTGCCGTTTTACGGCAATGTCAATATGAGTGTGTTCATGAGTGCGTTTTACTGGCTGTTTGGCATTGGGGTTATCTACGCAACGATTAACGCTGTCAACTTTACCGATGGTATTGATGGCCTATGCTCAAGCGTGAGG
>JAAYFA010000388.1 GCA_012728445.1 Clostridiales bacterium
ATGAGTGATAGGTGAGCGATAGGTGAGCGATAGGTGAGCGATAGGTGAGCGATAGGTGAGCGATAGGTGAATGATAGGTGAGAAGTTGCTGAACAATCGCCCACCCACAAAAAACATTTACAAAGGAGTTAT
Source organism: Clostridiales bacterium (assembly GCA_012728445.1). Taxonomy (GTDB): domain Bacteria; phylum Bacillota; class Clostridia; order Oscillospirales; family Acutalibacteraceae; genus UBA1447. The sequence continues at coordinate 133 of JAAYFA010000388.1, forward strand.
CTTATGTTCAAACCAAAACTTGTTCTTTTTGATTTCGGCGGGACGCTCATTGAGGACGGCGATTTTCAGCTCTATGCCGGGCTCGATCAGCTTCGTTTGGCCGCCGATAACCCGGAGGTCACAACGACCGAAGTGATGTGCGACTTGTGGCATTCGATAGAGGATAGATTGATTCGTCGTGAAAAGACAGAATACGGCTATGTGCTGGATGTTCAGCTCTCCGGTGCTCTCCGCATCATTTTCACGCTTACGGGTCTTCGGTATTCTATAGATATAGCGCAGTGCGAAATTATTTTTGACCGCTTTAACGCCGAGAGAAAACCAACGCCCTATATGGCGGAGCTGCGGAATGCTTTGGATGCGGCCGGCATCAGGACCGCTGTCATCAGCAACACCGTGCTGTCGGGCGAGGCGATGGCAACGGCTATCAATGACCGGTTGCCGAACAATAAGATGGAGTTTATCCTGACAAGTGCGGATTACCTCTTTTGCAAGCCGGCCTCCGATATGTTTGCCGTCGCCGCAAAGCGCGCGGGTGTCGAGCCAAACGAGTGCTGGTATTTAGGCGATAGCTTTGGGCCGGATGTCATCGGTGGGCACAGCGTCGGTATGCTGCCGGTGCTGTATGAAAGCGAGCTGGATACCCCGTTTGAACGTAAAGAGCTTAAAGGCAAAACGTACTATGTGGTAAACAGTTGGGCGGAGCTCATTTCAAGGATTCCCGAAGACTGGTCTTGATTATAAAATCTTTGTAAAATCTAGTGAACCCCTCCGCCGTTAAACGGCAGGAGGGGTTCACAGTTTTATTCAGTTGCTTTACGCCTTGCCCACAATCTTTTCCAAGTCGATCATGTCGATGGCGTGAACGGGGCAGACTTCTACGCACTTGCCGCAGGCGGTGCACTTATCGTAATCCACCTTGGCACAGCCGTCAACCATGGTGATGGCGTCAAACTCACAGACTTTTACACAGCGCGTACAGCTGATGCAGCCGGTTTTGCACTGTTTGCGGGTGACGGCGCCTTTTTCCTTATTGGCGCACAGCACTGCTGCCTTTGCCTCATGCAGGGGCATCATTTCGATAAGCCCTTTTGGGCAGGCGGCCACACATTTTTTGCAGGCACGGCAGGCCAGCGGGTTAATCCTGGCTATTTCGTCGCAGATGTGGATGGCGTTGTAATCGCACACTTCCACACAGTCGCCGAAGCCGAGGCACCCGTAGTTGCAGCTTTTGGGGCCGCTGAAAAGTTGCGTTGCCATTTTACAGCTTTTAACACCGCTGTAAAGCAGTTTGTTACCGGTATTGTGCGCATTGCCTTGGCAAAGCACAACCGCCGCCGAGGGCAAAACCTCGCCTGCGGAAAAGCCTGTCAGCACCGCTATTTCTTTGGAAACATCGTTGCCACCGGGCAAACACAGGGCTGTGTCGGTTGTAGTGCCGTCGGACAAAGCGATTGCATAGCCCGCACAGCCGGAATAGCCGCAGGCGCCGCAGTTGATGCCGGGCAAAACCTCTTCAATACTCTCCGCTTTTTTGTCGACGGGCACGGCCATGATGATAGAGGCAATTGCAAGCCCCAAACCCGCCAAAAGACCAATGGCGGAAACGACGATAACAGCAATAACGATTTGATTCATTTTTTCCGCCTCCTATTTGAATATTCCTTCAACGATACCGCCAAAACCTAAAAACGAAACAGAAACCAAGGATGCTGCGACTAAGGTGATTGGCAACCCTTGCATAAACTTTGGAATATCGCAACTTTCCAAACGTTCCCGAACCCCCGCAAACATAAACATCGCGAGCATAAAGCCCAGCCCGGCGCCGAACGAATTGACAAGCGACTGGGTGTACGATAGCGACTTCACAATGTTTAGTAACACCACGCCGAGCACAGCACAGTTTGTGGTGATAAGCGGCAGGTAAATCCCCAGGGATTTGTACAGCGGCGGCATGTATTTTTTGAGGATGATTTCCACAAGCTGAACCAAAGCCGCGCTAACCAGGATAAACACGATGGTTTGTAAATACGACAGATTGTTTTTTTCCAGGATGTAATTGTTAATGGGCCATGTAGCAGCGGTAGAGAGCACCATAACAAAAATAACCGCTGCCGACATCCCCATTGCGGTATTGAGCTTTTTTGAAACCCCCAAGAA
>JAAYFA010000335.1 GCA_012728445.1 Clostridiales bacterium
CTGCAGCATAGATCCCAGCAAAGGTTTTAATCTGCTCCTCTTCGGAGGGCTTGCCGAAACCCAGAATGCTGAAATGACTGGCTTTAAATGTTGCAGTTCCATCTTTCATATTCACATGATCTGGCATAAAATATCGCCACATTCCGTCCTCATAGGTGGCAAAGAAAAGCTCTTCAGCGGCTATATCCTTTAAATACTCTTTTGGAATTTTGATGGTTACGGGAACGGGCTCGGCAAACCAAACACCGTGCACACCATCACCGGAAACCTCAATGGGCGTCCCGTACAGCGTAAAATCAGATGACCCATAACTTTTAGCATTCTCTGCTGAAAGCACCTTCATCGTTATCGCTGTACCGTCCCCCATCACACCATCCGGAATTAAAAGCTCCCATCCTGTTTTTGCACTGTTCCCGATTTTTGTATCCTTGCCCGACTTAATGGTAGCATCTAATGTAGAACCTTTTTCAAAGGGGTCTTTTCCGGAGCAGCTCGTGAGAGTAGACATCAGTCCAGTGAGTATGCAAAGCACTAAAAATACCGATATTGTTTTTTTCATAAACTATCTCCCTTCCATTCGTAGATATGTCGTTTTACGTCGATATAATTTTCTTTCGTACAAAACAAGGTGATGCTCTCTCCATATCCGCCGTATAGGCGTATGGTTTTTTTCTGTTCCATGTATTTCACTTTTCTAATGCGATTCCACGCAATATGTATTTCGGTACCTGAGGTTGACAGCAATCCCGCACCGGCAGCGGTGGGATTTGCACTTAACAAGCCTAAGATACATGTTATAAAAGCCAATCGACGAACCAGCTTTTTCTGCTTTTCCTGCGTATGGCAGGAAACACCCTGCCGGTTTATCACATACCGAACATCATAAGTTCCACGAAATAAAAGGATAATCATTAAAAGTGTTAGCAGGAATGTCATGGAAATTAGGATGAGCCCATACCAAGCTTTTATGATAAACAGAAAAAGAATCAATGCTCCAAAGGGAATACCGATGGCAATACCTATCTGTTTCAATATTAGATTGTTTTTAAAAATAGGAACCTGAAGCTCCCAACGCAATTCATCCATATGTACTCACCCTATTCCTCCTCACGATGGAACAGCTCCTCCACGGAATCGTCGTAGTCTTTGAAATCATTCGTATTCCGCATTATGGCAACAGGGCGGACTTTATTCCTTTTCCGGTTCATCACCAACAGAAGAAATATGCCGATTAAAATATAAAGCAGCTGACCGATGTTTGGCTGCGTTTCACTTTCCAAAGCATTGATAAACGGAGCAAAGGAAAAGTAATAGGCCCGGCTGTCCGTTCTCGGAGGAAGATCACTGCCACGCTGGGTGGTATGTCCGCTGCGCTGTAAACCGTTTTTATCCATAAATGTGTAGTCAACAGACCACTCATACCTCTGATTTAGCTCATATTGATCATTTGCACCGCCAATTCGCCGTGTGGTAACACTGATCGAAGCCGTTTCTCCGAAAAAATACAAAGCAAGATTGGATACGGCAATTAAAATCAATGCTGCACCAACTGCTGAAATGACGATTCTCCAAAAAAGTTTAGACGGTTTACATTTGTTTTTCATTTGAACAGGCATCCTATCACCTCCGAAAATATTATCTCTGGTTATCATTATATAGGAAAGTGTAAAAAGAAACATCGCCCGTTTGGGTGATGTTTCTAATCTTTTGTATTTTACTTCTTCTCAAGCCTGTACTGTCTTTTTTCACTACACAAAATCGTACATTTTCATTTGAATATGTAGCCGCTTTTATTTTACAATAAGGGCGGCTAATATTTTGCGCCATTAATAAAGCTGGAATTGTATTTTTAAATAATTAAAATCTGTTATTGACATATGCCATAAACGAGGGTATAATAAGAATAAATGGTATATGCCACAAACCATAAGGAGGTGAAAAGTATGCCAAGAAGGGATGGAACCGGCCCAATGGGTGCGGGATCAATGACTGGAAGAGGATTAGGGC
>JAAYFA010000101.1 GCA_012728445.1 Clostridiales bacterium
CCTTAATCTCTGCAATCATCAGCTCGGCAGCCTTGACGTCAATAACAGGAAACGTCTTTTCGCCGACACTATCAAGCTGTGCGGCGTCTATACAAACGGGGTCAAAAAGCGTATCTTTCGCTGCACCGATAGCCGCTATATGTGCGCCGACAGTAATACCGCGCTGCGCCAAAATCTGCTTGCATACAGCCCCCGCAAAACAAAGTGGTGCCGTCATTCTGCCGGAAAAGTGCCCACCGCCCCGTATATCGCTGAAACCTTCAAACTTTATATACGCCGGGTAATCCGAATGCGACGGTCTTGGAACGTCGCGAAGGTTGTCGTAGTCTTTGGAGCGGACATCCTTGTTCTCAATCATTGCGCAAAGAGGTGCCCCGCAGGTGACGCCGTCCAACAGGCCGGACAGAACAACCGGCGCGTCTTGCTCCTGCCTTGGGGTAACATACCCCGTGCTGCCCGGCGCGCGGCGGCTCATAAACTGCCGCACTTGCTCCATATCGATCATTTCCCCTGCCGGCAGACCGTCGATGACCACACCAATAGCCTTGGAATGTGATTGCCCGAAGATGGTTACCTTAACATCTTGCCCAAAATTAGATGACATTTGCAAGACCTCCCAGTTTATTATAATCCCGGAAGAAATCGGGATAAGATTTTTCTACCGCCTCAGCACCTTGGATGATAATCGGTTCTTTACACGCGCCGGCAACCGCCGCTAAAGCCATCACAATCCTGTGGTCGTTGCATCCGTGGACCGTGCCGCCGGCGAGCTGTTCTTTTCCTCTTATCACAAGGGAATCTTCCAGTTCTTGCACATCGGCACCAATGGCATTGAGGCTTTGTGCGATGGCGTGTAGCCGATCGCTTTCCTTCAGCCTGACTCGTCCCGCGTTTCTAAGCAGCGAGATTCCTTTTGCAACTGCCGCCACGCCCGCTAAAACGGGCACCAGGTCGGGTATTTCGCCCACATCAAGCGAAATGGCGTGGAGTTCTTTTCTCCCCGCAAAAGCTGTGCCGTTTTCAAAAGTTGCGTCCGAACCCATTTGTTTTAATATGTTAAGCATCCTACGGTCACATTGCAAGGAATCCGCATCAAGGCCGGTGCAGGCAATCTGCCCGTTTATGGCCCCGGTCGCAAGCCAAAAAGCGGAGTTGGACCAGTCGCCTTCCACCAAAACGCTACCGGGCGAACTATATTTTTGTCCACCGGGGATAATAAAACTGTCCTTTTCGCAGATAATTGACAGTCCGAATTTTGTGAGCGTGCTGAGGGTCATATCGACATAGCCGGATGATTCGAGCGGCGAGGTTAACACAATCTCGCTTGTTCCTTGGAGCAGCGGTAACGCGAAAAGAAGCCCGGATACAAACTGCGAACTCACATTGCCCGGCAGTTCATATCTGCCGCTTGAGAGCTTGCCCTCAACTTGTAACGGCAACATTTCACCGCTAAAGGTACAGCCGTTGGCCTGCATAGCCTCTATAATCGCCGACAATGGTCTTTCCGGCAGTCTGCCGGAACCGGTTATATTAAACTTGTCATAAAGCACCGCGGCAACAGGCAGTAAAAAGCGAAGGGTGGAACCGCTTTCGCCGCAGTCCAAAAGCGGGGTATGGGTCAAGGTTTGCCAAAGTGGATTGACGGTGACCGTGTTGCGTAGCGTTTTGATTTTACAACCCATGGCGGTCAAGCAATCCATCGTGGCCGCAATATCTCGGGAAATATTTTTAATGGTGATTTCAGTTGGCTTGTCGCTAAGTGCCGCGCAAATCAGCAACCGATGGGCGTCGGATTTTGATTCGACAGCTTCGACGGTACCCGTCAGCGCCGCCGGCGTAATAGAAATATCCAAATTTACTCCTCCCGTCCAAGTCCGCTTTTAATAAAGTTTTCCAGTTCCGACACCGGCAATTTCAGTATTTGTGCTTCGCCGATTCTTATCGGAATAATAAGATGGATAAAACTGCCCGCTCTTTTTTTATCCGACAGCGCTGCTGTTGCTAAACTTTGCAGATCAAACGAGCAAGCTATCGGCAGTCCGTGTTTTTTTAATGTATCGATAAGCCTGCCAAGGCAAGGCTCTTTCGTCAATTTTTTATTTTCGGCGGCGCGGGTAACGATTACCATACCGATGGCCACGGCGTGCCCGTGCGTTATTGTATAATCGCTGAGTTTTTCAATCGCGTGTGCGAGGGTGTGCCCAAAATTCAGCAGTTGGCGCTCGCCGTTGTCAAACTCATCCCCGGCGACAACATCGCCCTTAATTTGCACACAGCGAGCAATGCACATTTTCGGATGACTCCGTAGGCAGTCGCCCGTTTCCAGCATTTCAAAAAGTTCTGTGTCTTTTATCATGCCGTATTTAACCGTTTCAGCCACGCCGTCTGCCAAGATATCGTCCGAAAGGGTGCCCAGCGTGTCGCAGTCGCAAATCACCAAGCTCGGTTGCCAAAACGCACCCGCCAAATTTTTGCCGGCATCCAAATTAACCCCGGTTTTTCCGCCGACGGAACTATCTACGGCGGCCAGCAAGGTCGTCGGCATTTGCACAAAGCGTAACCCGCGCATATAACAAGATGCTGCGTACCCCGCCAAGTCCCCTGTTACGCCGCCACCCAAGGCAACAACTATGTCGCTGCGTGTGAGGGAATGCTGCGCCATAAACTCCAGCAGTTGTGAAAACACTCGGAGATTTTTCGAATGCTCTCCATGTTGGAAAATGAACTTCACTGTATTAAATCCGGCATCGGCCAAGGATTGCAAAACCGCTTTGCCATAAAGTGCATACACACAGTCGTCTGTCACCAAAACAGCGGAGCAGGGCGAAAAATATTCTTTAAATATTTCGCCGGTGTTTTTCAAAAGTCCGTTTCCGATGAGGACGTCGTATTTTTTTTGTGTACAGGCGATTTTTACTGTTTGCAATTCAGTTCAATCCTTCCCAAAAGGTAAATTGTTGGATTTGTTGTTGTAGATGTTTGTAAAGCATATGTGCTTTACAGGTTAACTTGAGTCCTCTTTTTCAAAGATGAGCGGAAGGCAATTAAAACGCTACTCATCATTTAGCTTCTGCTTGATTTCACTACCTTCACGAAGCATATCGCTCAACCCTGCGGCATCGCCCGTTTTGATTGCGGCGCTGTATTCCATCAGCCGCTGTACAAGCGAATCAATCTCTGCCGCAAGGTTTTCACGGTTGGCCATAAACAGTTCGGTCCACATTTTTTCGTTTAACTTGGCCACCCTGGTCATATCTTTATAACTGCCTGCGGAAAAGCCTTTGTGATGAAGCGCCGCGGGGTCTTTGACATATGCGCTGGACACCACGTGCGCCAACTGGGAGGTAAAGGCGATCATTTTGTCGTGTTCGTCGGGCGTGGTAATTTGAAAGTTATTGAAGCCAATTTCTAAGAATAATTTCTTCAAGTTTTCCACCACCGTGATTGGCGTGCCCTCAAATGGTGTTACTATCATGGACGCTTTTTCAAATAAATTCTTCTTTGAATACTCAAAGCCGGAAAACTCGATGCCTGCCATCGGGTGCCCGCCGACAAAGGTAAAGCCATTTTCGTGCGCGATACTTTCGGCCACCGAGCAGACCTCACGCTTTACACCGCAGCAGTCGATGACTACGCCGCCTTTTTTAAACAGCGCCGCGTTCTCAGTCAAAAAGGCAATGGTTGCTTCCAAATACAGCGCAACAATCACCAAATCGCAAGTTCCCAGTTTTTCGGCCGTGAGCTCACCGTCGATGGCTTCAATGAGCTTTGCCTTGTATACGACCGACGCTTCAATATCCATGCCAAGCACGGTATGCGCCGCGTTTTCTTTGATTGCTTTTGCAATGGAACCGCCAATGAGTCCAAGCCCAACTATACCAATTGTCATCACATTCACTCCTCCGTTCTTTTACCGCTTGAACACAATTAATTATATTTGCAGGCAAAGGGCAAAATAGAATTTATCTGCTGAACAAGCTCGGCAAAGACTTCCGGCGTCAGCGATTGCACACCATCACAAAGCGCATGCGGTGGGTCGTTGTGCACTTCAATCATCAGGCCGTCGGCACCGGCTGCGGCGGCCGCGATAGCCATGGGTCGAACCAAACGCGCAATCCCTGTCGCATGGCTCGGGTCAATAATAATAGGCAAGTGGGTCAGCTCTTTGAGCAGCGGTATAGCGGACAAATCCAGCGTATTCCTCGTGGCGGTTTCAAAGGTGCGGATACCTCTTTCGCAAAGCACAACCTTTTCGTTGCCTTCTGACATAATATATTCCGCACTCATTAAGAGTTCCTGCAGGGTACTCGACAGCCCACGTTTGAGTAAAATCGGCTTGTCCATGCGCCCGAGTTCCTTGAGCAATTCAAAGTTTTGCATATTCCGCGCACCGACTTGGATAAAATCAACATCGTCAAACAAGTTCAGCTGCGACAAATCCATGACCTCCGTCACGATCGGGAGCCCGGTCAGCTTTTTTGCCTTGAGCAGTAAATCCAAGCCATGTGCACGTAACCCTTGGAAAGCATAGGGGGAAGTACGCGGTTTAAATGCGCCGCCGCGCAGGATAGTTGCACCGGCCGCTTTAACGCTTTCGGCTATACTGCAAAGCTGTTCCTCGGACTCGATGGAACACGGGCCTGCGATGATTTGTAGCTGACCTCCGCCAATTTTAACCCCGCCAACATCAATCACCGAATTATTGGGATGGAACTTACGGTTAGCTTTTTTATACGGTTCCTGCACAAGCTTGACATCCTCCACAATGCTCAGCGCACGGATTAAGTCGGCGTCTATTATAGTTGTGTCGCCAATCAGCCCCACAACCGTCTGGCGCTGCCCCAGGCTAACGTGGACATCGATATTCATGCTTTTGAGCCAGTCCTTTAAGTTTTCAAACTGTTCCTTATCGTGGTTTTCTTTGAGTATAACGATCATTATTGCTCCCCCTCTTAAAATACCATAAAAATATAAAAACTCCCCAGCGAATTTCGCTGCGGAGCTTAACGGCTTTGTAATGGTCTCTATTTTACAAGCAGTCTCCTATTTGCAGCAAAACTCAAGCTAGCCTTACTAAAATAAAAAGTAAAGCTAAAAGTAAAATAGTTTGCTGAAAAAGTGTTTGCGTTCATTTTTTCTCCCCACAAATAAATAGATTACTGAAATTATTGCATATGACAATCAGAATGTCAAGCGATTTTTAAAAATATTTTTAGCCCTTTAAAGCGGTAAACAGCAGCTCGTTGTGCATAACCTCTAGTCATCCCGCAAGCCGCTTCCCCGGAATTTTATTTATTTGCTTGTTTACTTTTATCTTTTAAGAATTTTTTAAACGGTGTTTTGTCACCCAATAAGTAGCCCGCAAAAAAGAAAAAATAGGATACGCCCGGCAGAATAATCGGTAAGAAAAGGCTGTTGAGCCTTGATTCACTGAAGACCATATACCAAGCCGGTGTCAGAAATATCCAGTTATACGGCGTATTAACAAGCAGAATAAGTGGATTGAAGCGTACCTTTTCATAAAACAAACCACAGACTAAGGTATAAATCAGCGGAAAAATAATCGGCAAATAACGCAGGATGATATTTGTCGGTCTGACAATCGGGGGCTTGATGCTATCCTTTTTGTCTGCTCCAAATAAAATATGGCGGGGTGTAAAGGATGACAAATAATAGGTCTTTGCATTTTTGTAATACACCCCGCAGCAGAAAAAAACGATGACAGGTACCGCACAAGCCGCATAAGAATAGATATCTAACCCTTTTTTTACCTCGAGCATGTTAAAAACAACAAAGCTGAAGATGATAAAAGGAATGTAAGCGAGCAAAAGAAAAAAGTTAAACACAAGCATAATCGTGAGCTGTGTTTTAAAAAAATATGTCAACTGGTTTTTCCAATTTTTCATCGTGTTCTCATTCCTTTCTGATGATAGTAATCCGGGAAGCAACCGAATATAGCTGAATCCGAAAAAATATACCAAACGCCTAATATCGTTGAGGACATATTCTCATAAATAATTGTCTATGTCAATGACCACGGACAGTTTTTCTTGTCTAAAGGCTCACAAAACCTAGAAAGAATTGATTTTTACCCTCGCGGTGATATAATGGATATACTGATTTACGGGGGGTACCTTTTCATGAATATTAAGACCATTGAAGCCGGTTTGCAGGGTTGCACTTGCGGTCGAGCACACCATACCAACATCCGCGCCGTGGAAATCGGCAGCGGCATCACCGCCAATACGGGTGAAATTTTGACCCAAAATGGGTTTCCGAAAAACATCCTACTTGTGGCGGATAAGAACACCTTACTCGCCGGCGCAGGTGTTGTCGAAAGCCTGCTTGGCAGCGGTTTTACAATTAAACAGCACATCTATGACAATTTGCGCACGGCCGACATGGAACAAGTTGAAGTGCTGGAAAAGCTCTCTGCCGGCACGGATGGCATATTTTCGGTAGGCTCCGGCTCGCTAAACGACATCTGCCGCCTCGCGGCATTCAGACAACACAAAGCATTCGCCATTTATGCCACAGCGCCTTCGATGGACGGCTTTGCATCCAACTCCGCGCCGATTACAAAAAATAACTTTAAATACTCCTACCCGGCCGTCCAGCCGAGCGTTATCATCGCCGACACCAAAGTTTTGGCCGCTGCCCCCGCTGAGCTTAAATCGGCGGGCTTTGGGGATATGATCGGCAAATACATCGGCCTGGCCGACTGGCGCATCGCCAACCTGATTACAGGCGAATACTATTGCCCGAAAATCGCCGCGCTGTCTGAACAAGCGGTTGAAAAAATCGCAGCACTTGCGGATAAAGTCACCGAAAACGATGAGGAATCCGCCGCTGCGATTATGGAATCCCTTGTGCTCACGGGCCTGTGCATGGGCTTTGCGGACAGTGTTCGCCCGGCTTCAGGCGCGGAACATGTACTGTCGCACTTTTGGGAAATCAAAAAGCTGCAACAGGGGCTGCTCTCCGATTACCACGGCAAAAAGGTCGGTGTCGCAACGGTGCTGGTCAATAAAATATACAGAGATATGGCGCAGGTCGAAGATATCAACCCCGTTTATGAGGACATTGACTGGGAAAACTTAAAGCTTGTGTACGGCGAAGGGCTTGTAGACGATATGATTAAAGCCAACAGCCCGACTGTTACGCAAGGGATTACGCCGGAGCACTTGAAGGCCTGCTGGGGCGAAATCCGGCGGATTGTTGCTGAAACCCTGCCGGAAAACGAGGAACTTTTAAGGCACATGAATGCTGCCGGCACACCGGTATCCGCGGCGGAAATTGATGTAACCCCAGCGCTTTGCGAGCTCGGCATAAAATACAGCGCCTTTATGCGCTACCGGCTCACACTGATGAGGCTGATGCCAATGCTGAATATTTAAGTCAAATCCCCGGCAGGATTGTGACCGGTGTTTTACCCGGAAAGGCAGATAAATGGACGATAACTTTATCTTGACACTTTCATCCCTGCAAACTCAATTAGCGATTGCGGAATTACAAGCTGCAATGATTTTACATCCCGTTTCGGGCTGGCTCTTTCGCCCACAAAGGCGCAAGAGCTTGTGGAGACACGCGCCGAAACTTTAAACCGCGTGTCGAGGGGACGGGGGTTTGACATCCCCCTCACATTTTCAAAACGACTCCTCTGTTTATCCCTGTTAATCGTTCAATTTGTCTGATTGACAAACCTTTTGCCTTGAGCTCTCTTAAACAAATATTTCTCATATCTTCCGGTAAAGCTTGGAATTCAGCAGAATTTTTACAATTACTGATTTCATATATGATCATTTTTGCCTCGTTGTCATTTACTCTTGCAATTTCTCGCACTTCCAAGCATCTATCACTTTTTATTTCGTTGTTGAATTCAATAAACTGCGTTTTACCAATTATACTTAGTGCAAAATCAGCGTCTGTTAACTGCCCACTCTTGAGATTGATATACTCGTTATAGCTACTTTCTTCATATTCTGCAACGCTCTCGCAGAGTCCTGCCTTCACAGGGTTTTGGTGAATATATCGGAGCACCGTAAGAAAATAACCATCATCCTCTACCGGTTCACTTTTATACCTGTCTTGAAAAAGGCCGCCCACTCTATCATATTTCCAGTTATACCAATAAACATATTTTGCGCCTAATTTTCTCATAAAATTATGAATTTCGTCATTGTCAATTTTCATAAGCAAATGGGCATGGTTTTTCATCAAACAATAGCCATATATCAGGCAATTAAATTCTGCCTTATACAGGCCCATTGTTTCCAAAAACACTTCACTGTCTTCTTCATCTTCAAAAATGATTTGACGATTAATGCCTCTTAGCATGATGTGATATATTCCGCTCCCGCTTTTTTTTCGTGCTTGTCTTGGCATTGTTGAACACCCCTGCTATATAGTATCATAATTATTTTGCAATGCCAAACCCCCGTCCCCTTGACACCTACAAATCCGAACTATTTGTATAAGATTCAATCTTTTTTGCTGCCGCCAAGAGAAGTCTGTTTATTCCGATATCTCTTGTCAAATCATCAAAAGAGCAATTGAAAGCTTCTCGTTTATGAATTTTGACATTTAATACTGTTGGAATAATATTTAGCTTTCCTCGAATAAAATTCAAATCATCATTGACTTCTCTATATTCTACCGGCAATCCGCGATGCACAATTGACAAAAGTTCTTTAATATACATAGCAATAAGATTTACATCATTACCCGTTTCAATATCATACATAGGAGTATCAAGATCGGTGTACTCTGCAGACAAATCACGCATTTTTGAATATTGTGTGCCCTGTCGGGCAAAGCTGCGTGCCTCGTACATAACACCGCCTTCAACAAAGCTGCGTGTCTGCGGCACACAAAGGACAAGCGTCGCATCAATTCAGAGCGTGAGCGAAAAGGCATCGTTAGCCGCCGCAGACAGCGGCATCCTTGTCTTTCGCCCGTTTTTGTGCAAAAAGCAGTTTTGAAGAGCTTTCGGATTACCGGTTGCTTTACATCTTTGCAAAGATGCCCTTGCACAAATCAATAACCATAAGAAAAGAACCCCCCTTTTGGGAGGTTCTTTTTCTGCGCAAAATATATTTGCTGGCATGACGCCTAACAGGAGTCTTCGGCAAAAATAATATTCGCACAGTCGGATCACTCGCAACCGCCTAATCTATGTAAAGACCTCAGATAGGCATCGACTCGTAGAATCTCTTAACAAACTCTTTAAGC
>JAAYFA010000339.1 GCA_012728445.1 Clostridiales bacterium
ACTTCTCCGCCTTTTTTGGTAACCGGCTCACCTTTAGTGTTTGTGACCGCTACCGGTTTGCTTGTGGATGACATAACCGTTACCGTTTCACCGCTCTCATTTGTAACCGGCTCACCCTCATCATCTGTGACAACTTCCGTCTCGCCGGCGTTTGCGGAGGTACCACCCGCTGTCGAGGTGTTATCTTTTTCCTTCTTGCATGCGCCGAGCGAAAAAATCAACGCAAAAACCATAAATACACATAAAAGCTTTTTTATCATGAGAAATTCCTTTCTTTGCACCGCAAAATTTTTGTCATTGTTGCCCGCGTGCGGTAAGCTCGACAACATCAATCGACGGTTGCTGCAAAGCTGTATTGCGTTGAGCCATCGACCGAGTAAACTAAGAATACATTATTTGTCCAATTAAATCAAGGTTTCAAAAGTGAATTTATTGTGACCGAAAATAGGGCAGGAAAGGCATCTAAACTTTAATATCACGAAATATAAAATCAAAAGTTGCGAAAAGCCTTGCAAAAATCCGTCGAGTTCATTATAATAATGTCTGCCGCACAAAACGGTATAGTTAATAGGCTACTGTGGCTCAATGGTAGAGCAGCTCATTCGTAATGAGCAGGTTGTCAGTTCGATTCTGACCAGTAGCTCCAAAAACCCCTCAAAGCGTTGCGCTTTGAGGGGTTTTTGCTCGGCATTAGCCTTCGTTAATCTCTTTGAGCAACTCGTCCAGCTTTTCTTCCGAAAGTCCGACTTGCGGAAGACGGGTCAATTTTTCAAGTTTGAACTTTTTTACCATTTTGATTGCAGGGTTCTTTGTAATGCCGGGGCTGAAATTTTCAATAACCTCGACGGCCTTTGGGTCTTTAAGAATTTCTCCAACCGTTGTTTCGCGTGTGTAGTTTGCCATAATAATCTACTCCTTATAATTTTTATTTTATTCGTCGTCAGAAGTGGCAGGCTTTTCTGATGGTGACGAAACAATGGATTCTTTCTCCGGGGTTTGTCCGATGATGTCATTTAAGTTTTCGTACAGATGCACCAGGTTATCGAAGATTTTACAGTAAACCTCCGAATAAAGTCGACTGTATATTCGATGCTCTTTTTCGTCGGGAAGGAATTCATCTCTTATTCTGACCATTTTTTTAAGAGCCTCATCGTTGTTTTTGTAAATACCCATGCTGACAAAGGCGACGATAGAACTGCCCAGCCCGCAGGCCTCATGTGTTTGAATTCTGTACACCGGCAGACCCATCATATTAGCGGTTATCTGGCAAATCTCGGAACTGTTGCTTCCACCACCTGCAAGGAATATTTTTTTAACCTTCAGTTTTCCTGTTTTTTCAATAACACTTAGACCATCCATTAAGCTAAATCCAATGCCTTCAATAATGGCACGATATAAATGAATGCGCGTATGGATATCCGACAATCCTATAACGGAACCTTTTGCGTGCGGGGGTAATAGGGTCCGGCGTGAAGGTGGGTTGTAAAATCAGGCCATGACAGCCGGCGGGGATTTCTCTCAGACGTTTGTTGAGCAGTTCTTCTGCCGAACACCCCAATATCTTCGCATCCTCCACTTCTTTTGCCGCAAATTCTTTTTTGAACCAAGAAATAAGCCAATAGCCACGGAATATCTGTATTTCAGACAAATAGTCTCCCGTTAGCGAGTTGTAAGGAGGTAGGATAGATTTAAGACTGAAATAACGCTTGGTTGGCACCTGAACGGTTGCAAGGGTACCAAGGCTTATGGCAGCGCAAGATTCATCATCGCAGGAAAGACCGAAGGTTTCACACATCTTATCGGAGCCGGTCACAATATAGGGGACTCCTTCGGGGATTCCCGTTATTTGGGCCGCTTGCTTTGTTATCTTGCCGATTATTTCACCGGGGTTTACCAGTTCAATGAGTTTTTCGTCCTCCATCAAGTAGACGCCCCTGAGGATATTCTTTTTGTCGAGCCATTTTCGATTTTTCGTATCATAGGGTAAAACGCCGATCATATTAGCGACGGAATCTTTCATCACGCCACTAAACATAACATTGAAAAATGTTGATAAAAGTGCAAATTTATGTGTTTTGTTCCACGTCTCGGGCTCGTTCATGATTAACCAATTGCCTGCCATTTGGCTTCTCAGCGTATTCACGGCCACGGTAAGTCCCGCCAATTTAAAGGCCAATGCGCTTTTCTTGGAAAGCGGAGGCATATTTTCGGCTTTTCTTTTATCAAGCCAAAGAATAGCATCGCGAACAGGCTTGCCTTCTTTGTCAAAACAGACCGTTGTTGCTCTGATGCAGGTGGATGTTACGGCGATGATGTCACTCCAAACATCCTCAAACTCCGATTTGAGTTTTTTAGAAACTTCGCAGATCACACCCCAATAATAATTGGGGTCTTGTTCTGCCCAACCGGGGTGAAGGGAATAATAAGGTCTCTCGTAGGCTTTTTTAGTTTCACCGATGATGTCGCCATTTTTGTCCACCAAAAGTGCCCTTGCGCTTTGGGTTCCGACATCAAAGGTCAGCACTAATGGGTTTTGAGTGGATTTTGCATTTGGCTCTTGCATTGGTGTTCCTCCTGTTATTAAATTTTCAATCTTTAATCTTTAACGATGAGACGATACAATACTTAATCCAGAGTTCAACTAATCTGACTATAAGGTACACCATTTTGTACGTAAAAACAACAGTTATTTCAAAATACGTAATAAACGACAAGTTTAACTGTGAAATTTGTTTAAAAAGCCGAACATTATTCCGCGAAAGTGCTGGACAACAATCATGTAACGGTATATAATAACAATAAGTACACTGGATTGTATATTAACTTGATTTGGACCTCGGTTTAAAAGGAGAGAACATAATGTTTGAAACCCCATACCGAAAAGATTGGTATGTGAGCACAAGTATTGCGAGAGAAATGATTGGACTGAAGGTTGGGGACCGATTACCGACAATTAGCGATTATTGTAAAGTATTTGATTGTTCAAGAGGAATTGTGCAAAACGCCTTGATGATGCTGCAGGAGAATAAGGCAATAGAAGTCGATAAGCAAGGCAAAAAGGGCTCGTTTTTATTGTTTAAAGACGATGAGAAATTAGTTGAACATTCGGGGTTAAGCCATATCACGGCATCCATGCCGACGCCTTTAAATATTCATTCAGCCGGGCTTGCAACAGGCATCTGCCAAGGCATGAGCAGGTTTCAAGTGCCGTTTACGTTTGCCTTTGTGCAAGGCTCCAAAAACAGGGTGGATGCATTGAAACGAGGCGTTTATGATTTTGTGGTGACAACGCTTAATACGGCAAAAGAAGTTGCCGCCGCAAATCCGGAAATTGAAATAGCCTTTCCCTTTGCTGACTGTGAGTATTCGCCACCGTATAAGCTGTATATCAATCGTCCAAATCTGACGGAGGTTCAAGATGGTATGAGCGTTGCAATCGACAATTCCAGCTCTGACCACGCGAAGCTCACAAAGATCGTTTGCGAAGGGAAAAACGTAAAGCTCGTATAAATGCCCTTTATTGCTGCGATCGTCGCTTTTTATACGGGGCAGATAGACTGCATGGTGTTTCGGGATGGGATTGAAAATGTCAACGAAAACCTCCTTAATTTTGCCCTTAAAAACGAAAAATGTGTTTCCGCAGCCGATACAAGCAAAATACCGATCCTGCACAGCGATGCAGCTGAGATGCAAATTCCCGTTGCCTTGATCAATCGCAACAATTATGGGATTGCAGGAATACTAAAGGATTACCTTTCGGGCGAATTGGTAGGGTACATTCAAAACCGTGTCTTAAACGGGCAAATGGCCCCGCAGTTTTATTGATTATAATTTGGTATTTTAGGGGGATGTACGGATGGATATAGAAAGTATTAACAAAATAAAAAAAACGCTTAAGAAAAACTTTCCGGATGTAGAGCTAAAGATGGACAGTGATGAGCGGGGAATTCTTACCTTAAAAGGAGAATGCCGCGATTGGGACCAAGTCGTCCAAATCGGCCATTTAGTTGCCAAGCAAAAGGGCGTTAAGAACGTTGTAAATAAGCTGCGTGTACCGGGGCTCGACATTCCATGCAAGGATTATTCCGACTATATTGCGATGGGTAACAAGTTAGGTGTAGTCGATGACGTGGATGTTGTCATTATCGGCGCGGGGATTTCCGGCTGCGGTATTGCAAGGGAACTGGCGAAGTATAAGATGAATATACTGGTGGTTGAAATGTCGGATGACGTTGCAACAGGGGCAACCAAAGCAAATAATGGGAACATACACCCGGGGCACGCCGCGAAGCCGGGGACATTAAAAGCAAAACTCAATGTTGAAGGCAACCGCATGTACACAAAGTGGGCAGAAGATTTAGGGTTTGAATTGCAACGCTGCGGTGCTATGGGTTTTGTGACAAGTAATCTTTTAAAACCGGCTTTAAAAGTTGCATATAACCAGGCGGTGAAAAACGGAGTCGACGGCGCAGCGCTGATTGATGGAAAAACAGCTTGCCAAATTGAACCCGGTCTTGTTAAAAATGGGCTGGGCAAGGCGGTTAAACAGGCTTTTTGGTTGCCAACCATGGGGTTGGTCGAACCTTTTCAAGTGGCCGTTGCACTGGCAGAAAATGCGGCAAGCAACGGAGTTCGGTTTTGGTTTAACTGTACGGTTGCGGATGTGATAACTGAAAGCGGCAAAGTGTCGGGCGTCGTTACGAACAAAGGGATAATTAAGGCGAAATATGTTATAAACTGTGCCGGCGTTTATGCGGATGAAGTTTCAGCAATGGCGGGGGATGAGTGCTATACGATTCATCCTCGTAAAGGCGTCATCGCAATCTTAGATAAAGCGAAGGCACCCGAATACGGGGCACTTTGCGAACATGTAACGATGGAAACGATAAAACTAACCTTAAAAAACAAAAAATCTCAAACAAAAGGCGGCGGCATGTGCCGTACGCCCGAAGGCAATGTTTTGATGGGGCCATCCGCAAAGGAAGTGCCCGACAAAGAGGACCTTGCAACGGATTCGGAGAGTTTGGGTTATGCGATGGGGCGAGGCGATAATGGGATACAATACAGTGATATTATCCGGTTTTTTGTAGGTTCCCGCCCTGCCGACTATAAAGAGGACTTTGTTATAGAAATGTCTCCTATCAGTGACGGGGTTATCAATGTTGGGGGCATTCAGTCACCCGGACTTGCCTCTGCACCGGCTATTGCAAAGATGGTGGAAGGTATTGTCGCGCAACATGCACAAGACAATGGCCGTCCTATAGAAAAAAAGACGGATTGGCAGCCGATTAGAAAGAGAAAACCTCAATTTAGGCAGTTGAGCCATGAAGAGCAAGGGGAGCTCATTAAGAAAAACCCGAGCTATGGCAAGGTTATATGCAGATGCGAATGTATAACGGAAGGTGAGATTTTGGACGCCATTCATTCTTCCGTAATTCCCTGCTCCGTTGATGCGATTAAACGCCGCACAAGAGCGGGCATGGGCCGCTGTCAAGGGGGATTCTGCCAGCCGCGTGTACTTGAACTCTTAGCGCGTGAGTGTGGTAAGGAGTGGACTGATATAAACTTAAACAAAGAAGGCTCCAATATTTTGGTCAAGTCGAATAGGCCTGTGGCAAGCGTCAAGGAGGCAAAAAAATGATAAGTGTAAAAGCAGACATTGTTGTTATTGGCGGCGGTCCGGCGGGTCTTGCGGCAGCACTCAAGGCAAGGCAGCTCGGCGCTGAAAAAGTAATCTTGATTGAACGAGATACCGAACTCGGCGGAATTTTACAGCAGTGTATCCATGACGGTTTTGGTATTCATCGCTTCGGGAAAAGACTCAGCGGAACCGAATATGCACAGGAGTTTATAGACCAAACAGAAAGATCAGATATTGAAATAAAGCTTGATACAATCGTTCTCGATGTAACACCGGATAGAATGATTTATGCCTGCAACAGTCTTGAAGGTATGTTTGAAATACAAGCGGGCGCCATTATCTTGGCAATGGGTTGTCGCGAGCGCACAGCAAGTCAGGTTTTAATTTATGGCGACCGTCCAACCGGTGTTCTCACGGCCGGGGCAGTACAACGATATATCAATATGGAAGGCTATTTGCCGGGGAGTCGCGCGGTTATTTTAGGTTCGGGCGATATCGGCCTTATTATGGCCAGGCGTATGACGCTTGAAGGGATATCGGTACTGGGTGTGTACGAGGCGATGGACAAGCCGGGCGGGTTAACGCGTAACTTGGTGCAGTGCCTGGATGATTTTGATATTCCGCTGCACTTAGCCACAACCGTTACAAAGGTGCATGGGCACGAGCGCGTTGAAGCCGTGACCATTGCAAAGCTTGACAAGAACAGAAAACCAATTTTAGAAACGCAAGAACGCATTGAATGCGATCTCT
The DNA here is from genome assembly GCA_012728445.1 of Clostridiales bacterium. Taxonomy (GTDB): domain Bacteria; phylum Bacillota; class Clostridia; order Oscillospirales; family Acutalibacteraceae; genus UBA1447. The sequence continues at coordinate 6,392 of JAAYFA010000339.1, forward strand.
TGGTACTGGCAGTAGGGCTAATCCCTGAAAACGAGCTCAGTCGCAACGCAGGCATAGAAATTGATCCCGCAACAAAAGGCCCTGTTTTGGACAATACATTTATGACGAGCGTACCCGGCATTTTTGCAGCGGGTAATGTAGCGGTTGTATTTGACTTGGTGGATTATGTATCGCTCAGCGGAGAGATAGCGGCGCAAGGAGCAATGGATTTTTTAAATGGCAAGATTGACTGTGATGAACCTTATCAAAAAGTTGAAACCGGCGAAAATGTTAGTTTTATTGTGCCCCAAAGAGTCCGACCGAGTGCGAACAAAACAACCTTTTTCATGAGAGTGAAATCATCGGAAAAAACCGCTTTGCTGGAATGTACAGCAGACGGGGAGTCGGTATTAGAAAAAAGATGCAGATACATTGCACCGCCAGAAATGCTGACATTTGATTTAAGCTGTTGTGGGTCGAAGCCGCTTGAAGTTTCGATGAAAAAGGAGGAGAAGCTATGAGCAAAGAATTTGTGTGTATCGTTTGTCCGAACAGTTGTCGTCTGACTGTCAGCGAAAAAGACGACGAAATAACCGTCACGGGTAATGACTGTAAGCGAGGCATAGATCATGGCATAAGTGAATACAAAAATCCGCTTCGTATGATTACCAGTACAGTTGCTATTTTAGGCGGGACCTTGCCGCGGCTTCCGGTTATCGGTACAGGTGAGATTCCAAAGACTAGAATGAATGATTGCCTTGATGAGATTTACGGGGTCTCGGTAAGTGCCCCGATTAAACGCGGAGAAATAATTATTCAAAACATAAAAGATACGGGTGTGGACATCGTCGCTTCCCGGTCAATGAATAAGAAGGAGAGATAGCATTATGGAAAAAACAGAAATAGTAAAAGGTCTCGAGGGCATCGTTGGACAGGACAGGGTGCAAACAGATGAACAAGCAGTTTTAGAGGCGGCAAAAGATTACATTGGTTTCCGTGTATTCCAACGGGCAGACGGCAAGAACTTTGCGCCTCGGGCAGCCTGCGTTGTAAAAGCGAAGTCAACACAAGAGATTTCTCAAGCGATGAAGTTTTTGAACGACAACAAAATAGATGTCGTTCCACGCACCGGTGGGTCAAGTGTTACACTG
>JAAYFA010000347.1 GCA_012728445.1 Clostridiales bacterium
GATCGTGATTTGATTGAAAAATATCACGAAGGAATTATAGCACTGTCCGGATGCCTTGGAGGCGAAATACCGCGTGCTTTGTTAAGAGGAGATTTTGATGAGGCTAAAAAAACAGCTCTATGGTACAATGAAACATTAGGTCAGGGTAATTTTTTTATCGAAATTCAAAATCACGGTATGAGCGAACAATTTCAAATAATTCCTCAACTGATAAGACTTTCAGAAGAAACAGGAATACCACTCGTTGCAACAAACGACACCCATTATGTCTATAAAGAAGACGCCCGCATTCAGCAGATCCTCATCTGTATCCAAACGAATCATGTGTTGGGCGAAAACACAGGATTTGAGTTTGGAACAGATGAATTTTACTTAAAAAGCGAAGAAGAAATGCGGTCTCTCTTTGAAGATTGCCCCGAAGCTGTCGACAACACACAGCTCATTGCCGATCGTTGTGACGTTAGTTTTGAATTTGGTAAAATCGTATTGCCGCATTTTGAGGTACCGAACAAACAAAATCATTTTAGTTATTTGACTGATTTATGTAAAACCGGCTTTTCAAAGCTATATGGCGACAATCCACCCGATGAATATTTTAAGAGGTTAACTTACGAACTCGATGTCATAAACAAAATGGGATATGTCGACTATTTCTTGATTGTTTATGATTTTATCCGCTACGCCAAGAGCAAGGGAATTCCCGTTGGCCCCGGTAGAGGTTCCGGAGCAGGGAGTATTGTGGCGTACTGTGTGGGCATCACCGGAATTGATCCGATGAAATACAATTTATTGTTTGAGCGGTTTCTTAATCCCGAAAGAATCAGCATGCCGGACTTTGATATAGATTTTTGTTATGAGCGCCGCGGAGAAGTTTTAAAGTACGTTATCGAAAAATACGGTGAAGGTCACGTTGCTCAAATTATTACTTTTGGTACGATGGCCGCCAAAGCGGCCATCAGAGATGTCGGTCGAGCGATGGGGATTGCTTATGCAACCGTTGATCAAGTTGCGAAAAAAATTCCAAACGAACTTCAGATGACCATTGAAAGAGCGTTGGAATCGGATGAATTCAAAAACCAGTACAACAGCAGTGAAGAAATCAAAGATTTGATTGATACCGCGAGAAAGGTTGAAGGGATGCCCCGCCATGCCTCAACGCACGCTGCGGGCGTTGTAATTACGCGAGAACCTGTCAACACCTATGTCCCTTTGGCAAAAAATGACGACGCGGTTGTTACACAATTTGCAATGAATACGATAGAGTCTCTCGGACTGTTGAAGATGGACTTTTTGGGATTGCGAACACTTACCGTCATTGATAGCACTCAAAAAATGATCAAAAAACAGATTCCTGATTTTAACATTGAAGAAATATCCATAACGGAAAAAAGCGTTTATGAAATGTTGTCTTTGGGCCATACAGAAGGCATATTCCAATTTGAATCCGCAGGAATGAGAAGTGCTTTAGTTGGGCTAATACCCGAATCGCTTGAGGACTTAATCGCTGTAATATCCCTGTACCGGCCGGGCCCGATGGACTCAATTCCAAAATACATTGAGAACAGACATCATCCGGAGAAAATCGAGTATATAACACCTCAACTTGAAAACATGTTGTCCGTAACAAACGGGTGTATTGTTTATCAAGAACAGGTGATGCAAATATTTCGTGAACTGGCAGGGTATTCTTATGGCCAAGCTGATGTCGTACGCCGGGCAGTCAGCAAAAAGAAAAATGAAGTGCTTAAAAACGAAAGAAAGAAGTTTGTATTCGGCAATACAGGCGAAGATGGTACCCCCGCATGCGATGGCGCTATCAACAGGAATATAAGCGAAACTGCGGCAAACAATATCTTTGAGCAAATGATATCTTTTGCCGACTATGCTTTTAACAAATCGCATGCCGCCGCCTATGCACTCGTTTCTTATCAAACGGCTTGGCTAAAAAATAAGTATCCTCGCGAATACATGGCTTCGCTGCTCAGCAGTGTGCTGGACAATACGTCAAAAGTTTCGGCATATATTGCCGAGTGCAACAGGATGAAGATAAAGGTTTTGCCCCCGGATGTTAACAGCAGTATAGAAACTTTCACCGTCAGTAAAGAGAACATTCTCTTTGGCTTACTTGCCGTAAAAAACCTTGGCAAAGGGTTTATCAGAAAAATTATTGATGATCGGACAAGGGATGGTCCCTTTGAATCCTTTTACTCTTTTTGCAAGCGCATGCATGGGAAGGAACTAAATAGCCGCGGTGTAGAAAGCCTCATAAAGTGCGGCGCTCTTGATGGTCTTGGTTCGAACAGAAGACAAATGTTACAAGGAATGCCGGCCATTATCAGCGGTTTAGATTCAATAAAAAGGAAAAACATAGATGGTCAATTAGGTTTTTTTGATTTGGGTTCCGAATTTGCAGAAAACGCCGAGCCTACACTTCCCGTTGTTACTGAAATACCTTTTTCGGAAATGCTTGCCTTTGAAAAAGAGATTACCGGAATTTACCTTTCGGGGCATCCAATGGCCGAATACGACCAATTATCGAAGAAGTTAAACTCTGCAAGGATAATTGATTTGATTGAAGCCGGCAGTGATCCAACGTCGGAATATTCGGATAACATAAAAATTAAATTGTTGTGTATTATTACGTCTATCAAGACAAAGGTCACTAAATCTAATAATACAATGGCATTTCTCACCGTTGAAGATTTGTACGGTTCGATTGAAGTAATCGTATTTCCGAGAACTTATTCGGATAATGCCCTTTTGCTTCAAGTCGGAAGGGTCGTGAGGATATTCGGAAAACTTAGTTTGCGTGAGGATGATGACGTAAAGATCGTAGCAGAAGTGATTGAACCCGGCCCTGCAAAAGATGAAGTTGACTATCTGCTGAAAAGCGAAGTCACTGACGCTAAAAAAAGCTCTTCAATGAGCGCTCACGAAACATCACAAAAAAAGAAAGGTCTTTTTCTTCGGCTTCCTTCTTCAAATTGCGAAGAAATGATAGCTGTAAAAAAAATATTAAGTATTTTCGAAGGGAATACGGCTGTATATTTATATTTTCTTGATAAGAAAAAGTATATTATTCAGCCGAAAGAAAGTTGGATTTATGTGAATGATGTGCTGATTGAAGAGCTAGGCAATCTTCTTGGTGAAGATAATGTAGTTTTACAATATTAACAAACTTTCACAAAGAGAAGGCCGGTGCTAAAGCTTCTTTCGTTTGACTTTGAAGGTCAAAAAGCGTATTATATCGCTTGTAATATTTCAATACTGGAGGATAAAATTTTGAAGACAATTGGTGTTTTGACAAGTGGGGGAGATGCCCCGGGAATGAATGCGGCTGTTCGCGCGGTCGTTCGTACAGCTTGTGTGAATGAAATGACAGTTTATGGAATAAATCGAGGCTTTTCAGGTCTCATTAACGGTGACCTTGAGCAAATGAATCTTCGAAGTGTTTCGGATATAATTCACAGGGGAGGCACTACGCTACATACCGCAAGAAGCAAAGAGTTCCGTACCCAAGAAGGCGTACAAACAGCGATAGATGTTTGTCACGATATTGGGATTGAAGGGATCGTTGTTATTGGGGGAGATGGTTCCTTTAGAGGAGCGCGAGACTTGTCGCTGGGTGGAATTCCTTGCGTGGGCGTGCCCGCAACAATCGATAACGATATTTCTTGCTGTGACAGCACAATCGGTTATGATACCTGCCTGAATACCATTATGGAAATGGTTGACAGAGTCAGGGACACAACGGAGTCACACGACCGTTGCAGCGTTGTCGAAGTAATGGGTCGCTCGGCAGGCTACCTTGCTTTAAATGCCGGTATTGCGGTGGGAGCAACATCAATATTAATCCCCGAGGTATCTTATGACGTTGAAATAAACATTATCGAAAGAATACGTAGAACACAAAAAACAGGAAAAAGACATTTTATTATCATTGTTGCCGAAGGAATCGGTGGTGTTGAAGAACTCGCAAAAAACATCGAAGCAAAAACACAAGTTGAAACCCGTTCTGTTGTTTTGGGGCATGTACAAAGAGGCGGGTCTCCGACTGTCAGAGACAGAGTTCTTGCTAGCCAAATGGGATACAAGGCAGTTCAACTGCTCATGGACGGCACAGGAAACCGTGTGGTTGCAATGCAAAAAGGTGAAATCGTTGATTTTGATATTTATGAAGCTTTAAACATGAAAAAATCAATTGACAGTAATTTATACAAAATGGCACATGAGATTTCGATATAATGAAAAAAAACACTTTTATTCAACTTCGCAAAAAAATTATTGAGAAACATTTCAATAGGATGAATGACTCGCAACTTGAAGCGGTCTTTTCTGCAGAAGGGCCGCTCTTGGTGCTTGCCGGCGCCGGAAGCGGAAAAACCACCGTTATCGTAAACAGAATAGCGAACCTTGTTAAATTCGGAAACGCTTACAGCTCGGAAGAAATACAATCAGTCCCAACTGAGAACGATCTTTTAGAAATGCAACAATATCTTGCCGGTGAACTTTCGGATATCAGCGAAATTGGTTGTGCAATGGATATCAATGCGGTCAAACCATGGAATATTCTTGCAATAACGTTTACCAATAAGGCTGCCAACGAGCTAAAAGAACGTTTGCAGACAATGCTTGGCGATGACGCGAAAGACATCTGGGCAAGCACATTCCATTCATCGTGTGCAAGGATCTTGAGAAGTCATGCTTCTTTACTGGGTTACAGCAGCAATTATACAATCTATGATACGGATGATTCAAAGCGTACCATGAAGGAATGCCAGCGGATATTAGGGA
>JAAYFA010000282.1 GCA_012728445.1 Clostridiales bacterium
CTTATAAAGCAGGTCATCCAAAGAAGATGCATCGTTAATTTCATGTATTGCTTCAAAGTCCGTATTATCATCATAATAGCTTTCATCGGCATTGCTAAAGTTGACGCCGTCGTCCGGATTGATATGATCCATCAGGTTGGAAATTCGTATACCTGCCGCTACCGCAAAAACGACAAATAAAACAAGCACGGAGACGACTAGAATTTTTAAGTTTTTTTTCTTGTTCTTTAACCAGAACAATTTAAATTTTTCGAATTTCAACTATATAATCACCCATTCTGAATAGTTTGGTTGTCCCTATTAATGTTAAGGCCAAGCGACATAAGCGCAAAAACATTGCCAAACATCACTTTCAAGGCAACAAACCGATATAATAAAGATATAGTAGCACAATTAGGCACAAAAACAAATATTATTTTAAAATAAAAGAGTCGCATAGTGCGAAAACACCGGGAAACGAACAATCTATTTGAGCAGCGGACATTTGCACCTGAAGCAGGCCTCGTCGTGAATGTCGTTCAAACTCGCACACGCATTGCAAAAAGACACCGTGTCCCGCGTTTTATCGTATTTTTCGTAGGAGTTGAGCTTGCCGTGATGGCGGACCTTATCCCCAACTTGAAAATAGTTGTAGTGGGTATTGTCATCTTCCGCCGTCAGCTCATGTTTTTTGCCGCGGTCGTCTTTGATGACGACCTTGTACTCCACATAGTTGACCCAATAGTAGTCGTTCGTGTCCGACCCGCTGCTTTGTTTGCGGCGCTTATTTTTAATGGTTTTGTCCACCACAAGGCCGTCCCAAGTTTTTGAACGTTTTCTGCTAAGAACCGTTAAAAGTGCTATGACAAGGAACATGCCGCCGATGCCCATGCCAATATACATTGCCTGTGGATTGTCCATCTCGCTGCTTGTTTCACCGTAAACGGTAAAGCCGACGAAAGCGATAATAGCTAAAATACCGGTGAAGATGCCCGCGTAGCGGTTGGTGTTTTTGACATACTTTGCGAAAGCCGGGTCATTGATGCGCGGCGAATAGCCCAAGGCGCCGCCCATATTGGCTGCAGGTTGGCTTACCGTCGTCGGCGTTTTAGCAAAAGGAGTGCCGCAGTTTGCGCAAAAGGAAGAGGTCGAGGCTGATTCGGTGCCGCAGACAGAACAAAACATAAGCGATATTCCTTTCCGACTCATCCTGAGTAGATTCAATATGTTTTGGCTTTGCGTTTTATTCAGCTTGCCGCAAGTGGGGAGACGGCGTTCTGGGTATTCTCTGATTGCTTATCCTTTTTTGCGTATATCTTTTTCCCTGCAAGGGCAAGCCCCAGCAACACCATAAAGAACTGCAAAATCTTTGGGCCGTACAGCACGTAATCGGTAATGCCACAGGTTAAAAAGCCCGTCATGCTCGCCAGGATTGCCACCGCAAAGGGTCGCCCTTCTTTTGAGCGGAAGTATAAAACAACCATATCAAAGAGTATCCACAGAACAATCAGCGTAAAGAGCGAACCGCCCAAAATGCCGCCTTCCAAAAAAAGCTGCAAAAATAGATTGTGTGCATGTGGCTGGTTGACGTTATACTGGTTGACCAAAATATCTCGAACATTGCCGACGCCGGGCCCCAGCCCCCACACCCATTTTTCTCTGAGCGTTTCCATGCTTGCATCCCAAACCCTGGAGCGGATGATGATTGAGCCGTCTTTGCTGTTGAGCAAGGA
>JAAYFA010000150.1 GCA_012728445.1 Clostridiales bacterium
AATGGCGTTGATTTTAGTTTTAGGACTTGCAATCAGCAAAAACGGCGACAATTTGATTTCGTATGTTTTTAAGGATGAATCATTCCTCTTCTTGCTGAAAAAAGCCATTGTTGGGATCGCTTTCCGCTACGGTTTTATGGCGCTTTCGAACCTGCCTATAACCATTTTGAATATTGCGGTTGTGACCGCATTTATATTGATGATCTATTACGGCATCAAAAGAAGGAGCGTTACGGTTGTTGTTTTGTTTTCCGGTAGCATATTCACTTTGGTAATGCTGACCCTTGTCCAGGGCTCGGTCACTCCTTACAGGGCCTGCCAGGTTTTCGGATTCTTTTCAGCCTTTGTTTTCATGCTGGCGTTTCAGCTTGTTCAGCAAAGTAAACGCACGAGCCGACTAAAAGCAGTCGTAGGGATTTTAGCTTGCCTTCTGGTTTTTCACCAGGCAAACAATTTGAACAGGTGTTTTTATATTGATCATCTCCGATACCAGCAGGATGTGAATACTGTCAATATGCTAGCCGCGCGCGTAACATCGGAGTTTGATGTTACAAACAAACCGGTTGTTTTTACCGGTAAAAATGAAGTTTCCGATATAATCAAGCGTTACACGCAACTTGACTCCGAAACGTGGCAATACCGGCTGTTCCGAAAAACGGAAAAGGCACTCGACTTTCCGACTGAAAAATACCTGAAAATTAAAGACTCAATAAAAATATCGGATGTTATCGGAAAATCCTACCTGCCTTGGGGCGTTACCGCTTTCGGCGAGGTGAATACGGAGCTTCTGAAGTTTTTCTCCTATGAAGGCTTTGATTTTAAACAAGGGACAAAAGAAATGTATGATGAAGCGTTAGTATCCGCAAAGTCAATGGAATCATGGCCGCAACAGGGAGCAATCGTTGATATGGGAGAGTTTATATTGGTTAACTTTGGTGTTCAAAACTGATTAGCTTAAAGAGGTACTATTGATTTGAAAACGATGAATGCAGTTGTCACCGGCGCCACAGGCTGTGTTGGAATGAATTTTTTAAAACATCTTTCAGAGCAAGGCGGAAGTGCGCTTGCGCTCGTAAGACCGGGGTCCGAAAGAATAAAAGATCTGCTAACTATCAACGGTGTGTCGGTCGTTGAATGTGATTTGGCAAACCTTGCGGATATCACAAGTGAAGATGATTTTGATGTATTCTATCACTTTGGTTGGGAAAATACCGAAAAGTCATTTAGAGATGCCCCTTACAAACAAAAAATAAACATTACATACACACTTGATGCGGTAAAGTTGGCCGCAAAGTTAGGCTGCCAAACCTTTGTCGGAGCAGGCTCACAAGCAGAATACGGTAGAATCAAACATAAGATTTACCCGGATACACCAACAAATCCCGACAGTGCTTATGGTGCCGCAAAATTATGCACTTATAAATTGAGCCAAATTTATGCTAACTCTTTAAACATACGTCATGTTTGGGCACGAATTTTCAGTGTTTACGGTCCCTATGACAACCCCGGAACACTAATTAGCTCATCAATCATAAAAATATTGCGTAACGAAACGCCACAATTCACCAAAGGAGAACAGCAATGGGATTTTTTATATGCCGAAGACCTTGCAAGAGCCTTGTATCTACTTGGTGAAAAGGGAGTTGCTAATTCAGTCTATTGTGTTGGAAGCGGTCAAACAAAATTGATACGCGAATATCTCGAGGTGTTGAAAAATAAGATTAATCCGGATTTGTCCTTATCATTCGGAGGACAACCATACAGAAATAACCAAGTAATGAATCTATGCGCTGATATCGATAATCTAACGAAGGACACCGGGTTTTTACCCGAGATTTCTTTTGAGGTTGGTATTGCAAGAACAATTGATTGGTTCAAGCAGTTCTATCCTGATGGTTGATAACTACCCAACAGAATTATGAGTGATAAAAAAACGGAGAGCCTCATTTTTAAAATAAGCTCACCGTTTTATCTTTTTTATATATTTAAAAGCGCCGACAACAATGCTAACATTTAAGCATGCAAGGGAGGTATCCACATAAAAGAAATTATCAAAGATTATAACAATCTTGATGAATGGGAAAAGAGGAAATCTATACGCACTCAGTAACTATCGCCGTCTAATACTCCGGGTACGGCGCCGTTATAGAAATCGGCTTTTTTTCCGAAGTTACGCCTTGCCCGCCGCAAAGCGGGCAGTGCAGATGATTGTCTTTGAATTCGACTTTGCAATTGCCACAGTGCCTCATGGTTGTAGAGTTAACAGCCTTCTGTTCTACATTGCTCTGCACTTCAATATTAACTC
>JAAYFA010000328.1 GCA_012728445.1 Clostridiales bacterium
GGGTAAAAGTCCCCATAAACCACCAAACAGCATAGCCCCCGCAAGCGCTACAATCCAATGAACACTGCCGGGTAACCACGTCCACTTTATCCCGATGTATACCGCGGCAAAAGCACCAAAAATAAACTGTCCTGAGGCACCAATGTTAAACAAGCCCGTTTTAAATGCGAAGCCTACCGAAAGGCCCGTCATAATAATCGGCGTTGCGATATAAAGCACCTGACCAATGCCGGACATCCCGTCCTCAAGCCCACCTTTAATAACCACAGCAAAACCCGCAAGCGCTTCGCTTGGGTTAGAAACCAGCATAATAATAAGTCCGAGGAGAAGGCCGACGATAATGGCCAAAAGCGATGAGGAAAAGGTGATTAGACTTGTACGCAGTAACGGGTTTTTATTCGGCTTTTTCATTGACATCCCCCTTCTTGGAACCAACCATGTAAAGCCCCAGCTCCCTGACATTCGTTTGCTTCGGGTCAAGGTCTGCTACGATCTCGCCCTCATAAATAACCAGTATTCGATCACTGATATTCATGACTTCGTCCAGTTCCAAAGAAATCAAAAGAACAGCCTTGCCGCTATCCCGTTGTGCGACAAGCTGTTTGTGAATATATTCAATTGCACCGACATCCAGCCCTCTCGTCGGCTGGACAGCAATAAGTAATTCCGGGTTCCTATCTATCTCCCTTGCCAATATCGCTTTTTGCTGGTTACCACCGGACATATTGCCCGCAAGAGTGTACACACCTTGCCCACTGCGGATGTCGTACTGGTCAATTAAAGAATTTGAATATTTTTCTATGCTTTTAAATTTGATAAAGCCGGCTTTTTGAAAGCGCTTACTGAAATATGATTGTAACACCAAGTTTTGGCTCAGGTTAAACTGTAGCACCAAACCATATTTTTGTCGGTCTTCGGGTATATGCGCTATACCGCTTAGTGTACGATTGCGTATTGAAAACTTTGAGATATCCGTATCATGTAAGTGAATTGTTCCGCTTTCCGGTTTTTCCATACCGGTGAGCGCATAAACGAGTTCACTTTGACCGTTGCCGTCAATACCGGCGATACAAACGATTTCTCCCGCGCGAACATCAAAGGAGACGTTGTTGACAGATTGTTTGCTCCCGCGTTTCGCTTTTACATTCACATTTTTAACCGTCAAGATTGTCTCGCCGATGTTTTCGGCGCCTTTGTCGACAATAAAATTAACCGGTCGGCCGACCATCATCTCGGACAGCTGTTCTTTTGATGTCTCGGCAACTTCAACCGTTCCGATATACTTGCCTTTCCTCAAAACCGTACAACGGTCGGCAACCGCCTTTATTTCATCCAGTTTATGAGTGATAAAGATAATGGATTTGCCTTCTTGCACCAAATCTCTCATAATTCGCATTAAATCGTCAATTTCTTGCGGGGTTAATACGGCAGTCGGTTCGTCAAAAATCAATATTTCGTTTTCGCGGTACAACATCTTTAATATTTCCACACGTTGTTGCATACCGACGGTTATGCTTGAAACGAGGGCATCCGGTTCTATCCGAAGGCGATAGCTGTCACTGAGTGCAACAACTTTGGTGCGGGCTTCATCCATCTCCAAGAATCCGCCTTTTGTCGTTTCAACACCTAAAACAATGTTTTCAA
>JAAYFA010000287.1 GCA_012728445.1 Clostridiales bacterium
ATAATCCATGGCCTATATTTACCGTATTTGGGGGACAACTTCTTATAAACAAAGACTTTGTAGTAAAACCCGGCGCTTGTTGTGCAAAGCATAGTAGCGATTGTTTGCGGCAGTGCGGGTAATATTTTCTCAAACGGTTGCTGGGGAACAAAATACAAGAACGAACCGATGATGAACATAGGGATAAGCAACATATTCATTTTTCTCATTGTCTTTTGTTCGAGCACACCAAGGTTGTCGGTGAGCATCATCCCGATGGGTGCCATGAGAAGCCCGAGCGGCGTACCGATAAGCCCCAGCACATAAATATCGCGAAAACTGATACCATAGATGGCACCCACCAAAAGACAGCTCGCCGAAAAGCTGAAATAGGTCATTATGGTGCCTGCACACATACCGCCGGAATGCCCCAAGCAATAACTGCCATACTCTTTGTAAGAAACATAGTCCCCTTCCCGCGGGGTATGCCAGTACTTTTTAATATCCATCCCAAAATTTTTGGCTTTATCAATCAACTTGCTCATTGTTGTACCCCCCATTCAACCGGGATGTCGGAATTAAACTTTGCATCTTTTTTATACTTCCAATCTTTACCGAAAGTAATCTTGTCCCCGTTTAAAGCCTCCATTTTAATAGCGGAAACTTTGGTTGCGTCAAAAAAAGCATAATTCCCAATCGATGTAACCGAAGATGCAACATAGACATCCTCCATCGCATGGCAAAACGAAAACGCATCGTTGCCGATTGTCGTCAAGCCACCGGGCAGATTGACCGCTGTAAGTGCCTTACACTTTAAAAAGGCCCTGTCGCCAATTGTTTTTAAACCGGAAGGGAATTGAACTGATACCAGGTTGCTACATTTATAAAAAGCGTTCGCAGCGATTCGTTCGACACCGGCAGGAATTATCAAAGCTGTTGTATTCATGCTGGGGAAGGCAAGCAGCGTATCACCGTTTTTTGTGTATAGAACACCGTCAATATCTTTAAACCATTGGTTGTCTTTGCTGACTGTTATACTTTTGAGCTTGGAACAGTTGGTTAACGCCCAAACATCAATGCTGTTAATGTTCGGGCCGAGGGTAAGTTCTTGAAGATATTCCGAATTTGCAAAAGAAAACTCCATAAGGGCGGTAACGGGGCTACCCTCATATTCATCCGGCACGGTATACGCCAATATATCGGATGTCCCTTTATATCGATAAAGGCTGACGCCGCTGTCGTTTGACCTATATTTCACGGTTGCTTGCCCGCCTTCGCCTTTCAATAAAATATTTTCCTTGTCGCATGCTGCAAAGCTTAGCAAGAAAAACAAGGCACTCCCTATTGCGAAGATACGAAGAAGATTCTTTTTCAACTTATTTCCCCCAAATTTTAATCACTTGTAATTCTATCCGGTTTCCCTTTGGTGATAAACCGTACCGATATTCAAAACGTTTTGTATTTATCATGTCTACAGGAAAAAGCAAGAGCGGATGTGCCTTTAGGCAAGGCGGCACGCCCAAAGACCTCAACACTGTCGATACGTGCAAAGTTTTGTTGGTCAGTTCGGCTTTGCCATCAAACGATTACAGTAAATATTGGCTTTCGGCAATCGCACAGTTCCGAAAGGCTTTTAAAATGTATTATACAGTAAAATACCGAAAGAGCAAACTCTTTTTAACGGTGATTTTATTATTGAAAAATACGATTATCCGTTACACGACAAAGCACCCCAAAGGAGAAGACTCTCTTCCCTTTGGGGTGCTGAGATATTATGTTTTTTTACTTCTTTTTCTTGCCGAAAATGCCGCCTTTTTTGTCGTCATCATCGTCATCAGGGGCTGCGCTCTTACTGCCGAGGGAAGCTTGGAATTGTTTGAGCAAATCCTTTTGATTCTGGTTCAAATCTTTCGGGACATCCACCATAATGCGGATGAGCTGGTCGCCTCTGCCCCTGCCGTTGAGTATCTGGATGCCTCTGCTTTTTAAGCTGAACACCTCACCGGGCTTTGTGCCTGCCGGTAACTCAAACTTTACCTTACCATCAAGCGTCGGTACCTTTAGGCTTGCGCCCAAAACAACTTGTGCATAATTGACGGTAAAATCACACCATACATTGTAGCCGTCGCGTTCAAAGAACGGATGCGGGCGTACAAAAATTTCCACGTGCAAATCACCCGGCGGGCCTCCGTTAATACCGAAGTTGCCTTCGCCACGGACATTAAGCACTTGCCTGTCGTCAATGCCGGCAGGGATGTTAACTTCAATTTTGCTCTTTTTAGAAACCCGTCCACCACCGCGGCATTTTTGACATGGTTTTTCGACCACTTTGCCTCTGCCGCCGCATTTGGGGCAGGCCTTGGATGTTGAAATTACACCAAAAGGCGTGCGTTGCTGGGCATTTACTTGCCCTTTGCCGTTACACTCCGGGCATGTTTTAGGCGTAGTGCCTTTTTCGGCGCCACTGCCCTGACATTCCGGACAAACTTCTATCTTGGTGACATCAATCGTTCGTTTGCAGCCTTTTGCTGCTTCTTCAAAAGATATGGTCACTCTGGCCTGAACATCTTCACCTTTGCGCGGGGCATTCGGGTTGGCTTGCCTACCGCCGCCAAAGCCGCTGAAACCGCCGCCTCCGCCACCAAAGATGTTGCCGAATATATCGCCCAAATCAAAGTCCATATCGCCACCGCCAAAGCCGCCACCGGGGCCGCCGCCACCGAAATTGGGGTCTACGCCTTTATGCCCAAACTGGTCATAGCGGGATTTTTTATCGGCATCGGAGAGCACTTCGTACGCTTCGTTGGCTTGCTTAAATTTTTCCTCGGCTGATTTGTCATTCGGATTCAAATCCGGATGAAATTCTTTGGCCTTTTTACGGTATGCTTTTTTTATCTCATCCTCGGTTGCGCTCTTGCCTACACCGAGTGTTTCGTAATAATCGCGTTTTTCGGCCAATAGAATCGGCTCCTTACCCTTTTAGTTTTGCAGATATTATTGAAATACAAAAAAAGCGAAAATCGCTTTCTTAGTATTATAGCTTTTCTTGTTTTCATATACAAGGGCGGAAATCAATTCCGCCCTTGTTTCTTTCACTATTGTCTGGCTTATTCGCCGTCCGGTACATCGGTGAAGTCCGCTGCCGTGTAGCCGTCCGCTTCGCCTGCGGGCTCCGACTCTTCGGGACCGGCGGCCTGCCCGGCCTCTGCGGCTGCAGCATCTTCTGCCGCTTGCTTGTAAATCTTTTCGGAAACTTCGTAGAACTTCGCTTGGAGTTCTTCCTGCCTGGATTTTATCAGGTTGACATCTTCGCCCTTCAAAGCCTCTTTCAAAGAATCGATTTGTTCGTTGATGGTTGTTTTCTCTTCGTCGGAGAACTTGTCGCCTTCTTCATTGATCAGCTTTTCAGTCTGATAGACCATTTGGTCTGCGGCGTTGCGGGTGTCAATATCCTCGCGGTGCTGCTTGTCTTCTTCAGCGAACTGCTCTGCATCGCGCACAGCCTTTTCAATATCGTCTTTAGACATGTTCGTGGAAGATGTGATGGAAATGGACTGTTCTTTGTTGGTGCCCAAATCTTTTGCGTACACATGAACGATTCCATTGGCATCGATATCAAAGGTGACCTCTATTTGAGGGGTCCCCCTTCTTGCCGGCATAATGCCGTCCAAGTGGAATGTGCCGATACCTTTATTGTCTTTTGCAAACTCACGCTCGCCCTGCAACACATGCACTTCGACAGAAGGCTGGTTGTCCGCAGCGGTGGAGAAGATTTGACTCTTTTTAACCGGGATGGTGGTGTTTCTGTCAATAATCTTGGTGCTCACACCGCCGAGGGTTTCAATACCCAGTGAAAGCGGAGTTACGTCAAGCAACAAGAGACCTTTGACGTCGCCGCCGAGTACGCCGGCCTGAAGTGCTGCGCCAATGGCGACACTCTCGTCGGGGTTGATGCCTTGGAAAGGTTCCATCCCCATATATTTCTTTACAGCTTCAATAACAGACGGTGTACGGGAAGAACCGCCAACCATAAGCACTTTGTTGATGTCCGAGTTTTTCAAGCCCGAATCAGACATTGCTTGGCGTACGGGACCCATTGTTTTTTCTACAAGGTCCGCTGTCATCTCGTTAAACTTTGCTCTGGTCAAGGTTGCTTCCAAATGCCTGGGACCGGTAGCATCCGCTGTGATGAAGGGTAGGTTGATAGTGGATGTCGTCACGCCGGAAAGCTCAATCTACGCTTTTTCCGCCGCTTCTTTCAGGCGCTGCATGGCCATTTTGTCGCCTCTGAGGTCGATGCCTTGCTCTTTCTTAAACTCGTCGGCAAGCCAGTCCATAATTCTCTGGTCAAAATCGTCGCCACCGAGCTTGTTGTTGCCCATGGTCGCGAGTACTTCCTGCACGCCGTCGCCCATTTCAATGATGGAAACGTCGAACGTGCCGCCGCCAAGGTCATACACCATAACTTTTTGATCGTTTTCTTTGTCAATACCATAAGATAACGCGGCCGCTGTCGGCTCGTTGATAATCCTCTTGACTTCAAGACCTGCGATTCTGCCTGCGTCCTTGGTTGCCTGACGCTGGGCGTCGGTAAAGTAAGCAGGTACGGTGATAACGGCCTCGGTTACTTTTTCGCCGAGATATGCTTCCGCGTCGGTTTTAAGTTTTGTTAAAATCATCGCCGAAATCTCTTGTGGGGTGTACTTTTTACCGTCAATGTTCACCTTGAATTCGCTGCCCATTTGTCTTTTTATGGACGAGATAGTTCTGTCGGGGTTTGTGATGGCCTGGCGCTTTGCGACCTGACCAACCATGCGCTCACCGGTCTTGCCGAACGCAACAACGGAAGGTGTTGTTCTGCCGCCTTCTGCGTTTGGGATAATAACCGCTTCGCCGGCTTCAATAACCGCTACGCATGAGTTTGTTGTTCCTAAATCAATTCCAATAATTTTAGCCATAATGCTTTCCTCCTAAAATTCTATATAAATATTTTTTGCTGCTTGTTAATTTGCTACCGTCACGGTAGCCAAACGAATGACCTTGTCGCCGATTCTATACCCTTTACTGAGTACTTGCGCAATAACATTCTCGCCGAGTTTTTCATCTTCGATGTGCATAACTGCGTTGTGAATGTTCGGGTCAAAGGCATCGCCCCTTTCGCCATAGGACTCAATCGAAAGCTTTTCTATAATATCCATAAACTGATTATGGATCATATCAATGCCTTTTTTATAATCCTTCAGGCTTTCGGTTTCGTCTTGAGCCGCTCTTTCAAAATTGTCAATCACCGGAAGAAGCTCGCCCACGATGTCGCATTTTGTTGCTTTGAAAATTTCAGCCTTTTCGCGCTGAGATCGCTTGCGGAAATTATCATATTCTGCCGCTATACGCAAAACCTGGTCGCATTTTTCCGCAAACTGATTTTCCAGTTCCTGCTCACGATTGATTTTTTCTTTTTTTTCTTTAATTGGCTTTTCCTGCTTAGCGGTTTCCTGCTTAGGAACTTCTTGTTTGTTCAATTCGTCTTCTTTTTTATTCTTTGGCATTCAGCTGAACCTCCGTTATTTTTGTCCGGTTGAAAAACCGACCGGGACATCTATTCTCAATCTTCAAGTGCTTGCGTAAGCAGCCTTCCGACCAGATTGGTTAAATACTTGACACTCGGAATAAGCCGGGCATAATCGATTCTGGTGGGCCCGATGAGCCCGATAATACCGCCCTCTTTTTCGCCAATGTTGTAGCGCGCAAGAATGATGCTGGATTTTTCAAGCTGGCGGTATAGATTTTCTTTGCCAATTAGCACATCAAGCTCATTCTTGCTTGCCGCAATCAAGCGGTTAAGCGGTTCGGCTCTGCGTAAAAACTCCATGAGCTCTTGCGCGCTGCCGCTGAATTCACGGTGATTGAGCAAATTGGACTGCCCTTCTAGCATGATGTCCGTGTCCTCTGCGTCCCTTGCAAGGTCCGCTACGGTGGCAAGCAGGGGCAACATGGACAATGCTTCTATCCCAAGTGAAGCGGCTAAGGTCTGTAGCATCACGGCGCTTACCTCGCAAACCGGACGCCCGACCAGTGACGCTGAGGTGATATTATAGAAAACTTCTAACATAGATTTGTCGAGTTCAAAATCTAAACGGCAAACACGACTTCTGATAACGCCGCCGGAGGTTAAGAGTACAATCATGGCCGTACGGGCCCCAATAGGAACAATCTCAATACGCTTGATGAGTACGCTTTCGCCCTGTGGCAATGTGGAAACGGCTGCGCAATTTGTCATGTCGGCCAACACCTCGCCGGCTTTTTCTAAAAGCTTTTCAGGGTCCCCCTCGTTAAAGCTAACATCGGCATTGATGCGTTTGCGCTGGGAGTCATTGAGCTCGTACTTGTTCATCAAGTGATCAACATAGTAGCGGTAACCGGTGTGCGACGGAATTCTGCCGGAGGAAGTGTGCGGCTGCTCTAACAGACCCAGTGCGGAAAGTTCCGACATTTCGTTACGAATGGTTGCCGAGGATACAGACATGTCGAGTTTTTCAACAACAACCTTTGAGCCGACCGGTTCCCCGCTTTCTATATGCAGTTCCACAACAGCGGCCAGAATCTTTTGCTTTCTTTCACTTAAATCCAACGAATTCACCTCGTTCCCAGTTAGACTGCTAACGGTTAGCACTCATGCCCATCGAGTGCCAGACCCTGTGTTAACTATACAACGCCAATTCGTTTTTGTCAATATTTGAATTGTAAACACTTTGTTAATGAAGTTGAGATATATTGTTACGGAGGGTTGGTGGGCGTCAGGTGAGCGGTTGGTGAGCGGTTGGTGGGCGGTTGGTGAGCGG
Source organism: Clostridiales bacterium (assembly GCA_012728445.1). Taxonomy (GTDB): domain Bacteria; phylum Bacillota; class Clostridia; order Oscillospirales; family Acutalibacteraceae; genus UBA1447. Next base: position 6,819 of record JAAYFA010000287.1, read on the forward strand.
TTGGTGAGC
>JAAYFA010000033.1 GCA_012728445.1 Clostridiales bacterium
GATACAACCCTTGCGGCGCGGGAAAGACTCTACGGCATCTTGATAAAAACCGGCAACCGCAAGCCGCCCACCGTTAGAAAAAGAGAGAGAGTTTATACGGCAATTTGCAAATCTCTAAGCAACGCTCTTTACAAACATTGAGGGCCGCGCGGCTTTTTTGACTGGAGTTGCAAGGGTGCACCGCGCACAAAGGGGAAAGCGGCTTCGTAGCCAGCTATCAAGAGTCAATAGCAAAAACTACGAAATTTTCAAAAAATCAAACTCTTGGAAAATAAGGTTTGTTATCCCGCATAACTGCAAAAACTATGTTCAGAAGTTTGTGAGAAACGCCACCGATAGTCGTCATATAGTTTTTGCCTTCATCGCGTTTTTTGAGATAAAAAGCATTTAAAGCAGGATCCTTTTGAGCAGCAACGACAGCGGCGTTCCATACAGCACGCCTAAGGTAAGTGGAGCCTCTTTTGGACATAGAGTTGTGAGTTGATTCATAGTTGCCGGATTGTTTCCTGGAAGGGTCCATGCCGGCATAAGCCACTAGCTTTTTCGGGGAATCAAAATTATCAATGTTTCCAACCTCGGCGTAAATGACAGCAGCTGTGGTGATGCCGACGCCAATGATGGTGTGCAGATAACAATCACAACTTGAATAAAGCGCTTCAATTTGCTTTTCAACATCCTCGAGTTGCTGACCCATATAGTCAATTAGCTGTATCGTCATACGTAATTGGTAGATAAATGCGAAGGTATTATCCATAAGCCCAACAGACCTTTTGCACGCCGCTTTGATTTCTAAAGCCTTTTCTTCACCGAAACGACCTCTTGAATTCTTTGAGAGTAAGTCTGCAAGTCGTTTTGTCGGGACTTTAAGAATCTCTTCCGGAGAAGTGTATTTTTTAAGTAGGGCTAAAGATGTCACGCCAAATACATTGGAAAACAACGTGGAATATTCGGGGAAGATGATATCTAGAATGCCGATAGTCCTGTTCTTGAGCATCACCATCTCATCGACTAAGCCATAGCGGAAGCGGCAAAGCTGCTTGAGTTGCTGGATTTCTTTCGTTTGAACATGATAATCCGAGAAATTTCCAATACGAATGACTTCGGCAACATACTTGCAATCAACAGAATCTGTTTTTGTTTTACGAATGTTAATTCTGCGGACAGCATCGGTTTGAATCGGGTTGATAACATGCACAACCATTCCCAAATCCAAGAGAGCAAAATAGAGGTTTAGCCAATAGTGGCCTGTAGCTTCCATGCCAACACAAATGCAATCTTTTTCTTGAAATGGTGAAAGTCGCTTGAGAAGAAAGGTGAATCCCTCGTCGGTGTTTTCAAAGGCAAAAGAAGGACAAAGGGATTTCCCTTGTTCATCCATTGCAATAGCCTGGTGTCTGAACTTACCGATATCAATGCCAATGATTATCATAAGACCAACTCCTGAAAAAAATTCAGGCAAAGGACGAACCCTCTGCGCACTGACAGCTGCAACCTCGTTAGAAATACGGGAACATAGTCCCATCCAGCTCATAGGCAGATATCTGTCAGGTCAGAGGCAACACTCTACAAACGAAGCAAAAAGCTTAAGGGGCGAAACATTGACCTCTGCCTGACAGTATTATATCACACAGACAAGAGTCTGCAGATACCCGGTCGACAGCGGCCGCCGAAAATTAAAATCTCCGTTCGGGCTACGCCCTCTCTCCGATTTTAATTTTCGAATTGTAACCCAAGCTCAGTGCTAATTCAAAGTGTTGCACGTTGGTCTTATGGTGGTTACATTATATACGAGGGGGTCATTATCATCGCACGAATTTATCAGGTATTCATAGAAATAATCACTGTTTTCGTGGCTTTGTCCACCATAATTTCGCCAATAACCAGAGGGGCTGATTATCAACCACCCGTCCAGCTACCCATCATAGAGGAAA
>JAAYFA010000207.1 GCA_012728445.1 Clostridiales bacterium
GCTTTGCGAACCAAACCTCGTGAACTTGATGCAAGAGGACAAATACGAGCTCGCACGCCCGTGTATCGGCTGCAACCAATGTGTCAACGAGCAGCTCCAGTTCAGGCACAGTATCAGCTGCGCCGGTTGCGCTGTTCTGGGTAGCGGCGAAAATGACTACAAAATAGAAAAAGCAAAAAATATTAAAAACATTGTTGTAATCGGCGGCGGCCCCGCGGGCTGTGAGGCGGCGAGGATAGCCGCAATGCGCGGGCACAAGGTGACTTTAATCGAACAAGCCGACCGTATAGGCGGGCAAATTGCTTTGGCAATTATTCCACCCAACAAACAAAACGTTGAACCGTTGATAGGGTACTATGAAAAACAGCTTGCCTTCCATGGTGTTGAAGTTATTCTCAACGAGCGGGCGACCAAAGAAAGTATCGCGAAGATGAACCCGGATACGGTTATTTTTGCCACCGGCACAAAATCTGCTAAACTAAGAATTCAAGGCATTGACAGCCCCATTGTGGCAGATTATAAGGATGTTTTACGTGGCAAAAAAACAGGCAAAAAGGTAACAGTAATCGGTGGCGGCACCATTGGTTGTGAGCTGGCGGAGCTGTTGGCAAAAAAGAGGAAAAAGGTTACAGTTGTGGAAATGACGGATACCTTAGCGGCAAAAATGCCAAAGACAGCACAGGCGACGGCTATCGGTCATTTGCAGCACTTGAAGGTGATGACCATGATGAATGCGGCGGTAACAGCTATTACCGATAAAGGTGTTGATGTGCTAAGCGGCGGCAAAAGCCGATTTGTGCCATCGGATACGGTTATACTCTGCGTCGGCGATAAGCCGGCCGACGACCTTTATAAGGCGAGCGAGCATAGCTTCAAAGAGCTTTATAACATCGGTGACAGCGATACAATAGGGGATATAAAAACTGCCGTAGCGGCAGGGTATAATTTGGGGTTAAAAGTATAGGAACGCCCCTCGATTTAATCATAGAAGAAGATGGAACCATGATGCGGTAATCTTAAATAATAATTGTAATTTGCAAAAGTTGTGATATTCTGTGTTTAGATGCATTGATGGTTTTTTTATCAATCAAAGTAGTTTATGCAATACCCATTTGCAAAGTTTGTGGCGCTTTTGCCACAAACGGGGAATGGTGCAAAAGGAGGGGCGAAAAAAAAGAAAGGCAAAAGTTCACTTGAATTGAAGAAGAACAAAAGAGTATATTTTGAGAGGAGCATTTGTTGTGAAAAAAAGTATCGCATTGATCGTTGCAATTTTAATTTGTGTGTTAACCCTAACAAGCTGTAGTGACAAGACGGATGATGAAAAAAGCACAAAAGCAGGCGACACAACTACGGTAGCCCTTTCAGGTACAAAAGTTGAAACGGAAAAGTTTTCACTGCTTGTCCCCGATGGTTGGGAAAAAATGGATGTAGACGGCGGGCTCCAGCTTTACAAGATGAGCGGTGAAGTTGTTGAAGTGCATTTCCGCGGTTTCAATCAAGGTGAAACACATGCAAAACTCCAAGTTGAGCAACAGGCAAAATCGTACGACGGTACACCTGCAAAAGAAATTGACCTGTTGGGTGAAAAGTTCTGGAGTACCCGTTACACTTTAAATGGAGTGGATCAGGTTCTAAATGCGTCTATGGATGACGAAGGAATAATGATTAGCATAAAATACGGTGGTCCCAAGCTTGACACAAACCCCGGTTATATGACGATTGTTAATTCTATCGAATTCAAATAATTCAATTTATTCAGTCGGTGGTTAGCATGGTGCTGACCTCTGACCGGTTAATAGCCTGTTTAAAAATCAGTTACTGGGGAGGCAGCGTTTTGCCGGCGTATGGGGCGAGATGCGCGATAAGATGGAAAAACTAAAAAGTACCTTTATGAAAATTGTTGATAACCGTATTTTTTGTATGGTATGGTTGTTTATCGGTGTGGGCTACATTACCTGGTTTGGCGCGCTCAAGGTTACTTATCTGGGCGAAAGTTTTGCCAGATTTGTGAAAACGGCAAGCGTTATTGCAATGGTCCACCCGCACCTGTACACCTTGTGGGTAGTCTTCGTAATCGCATCACTGTGGCTCAACATCAGCTACATGTATAGGCATAACGACTATAACGGCAAGGTGGGCAAAGTTTCCATGTACCTTGGTTTTGTCTGCATTATTATTACGAAAATAATTCCTCATGAGGATGATTTTAATTGGCGCATGGTTGTCCATTGGACAGCGGCCCTTGCGTTTGGCGTTTTCTGCGCAGCCTCCATTATATTGTTTTTGATTAACAAGTCGAAAAATAACAAGCGGTTTTTATTTACTCTTTTATTTTTTATTGCTGTTCTTGTAGTGATGCTTGTTTTGCTGATACTGTTCAAAGAAAACGGGGCGATCGAAACCCTGCCCATTTGGGCTACTTACCTTATACTGTATCTCGTGAACTTCACGAATGTCTACAAGTAAAAACCGAAAGATAAAAATGCATTGACATAAAATGCAACAACTTTCAACCGCAAGTGCCTTTGGGTGTTTGCGGTTTTTTTATAAATATCATAGCGGCAATATTCACAATGTGATACAATGAAATCGGTTAAAACCGTTAGACCATAGCGCATGATTCAAATCGAGGCCACTCAATCGATGAAAGGAAGGGTTTAGAATGAAGAAAGCATTAAAAATCTTCGCAATCGTTTTAGCACTGATTTTACTTGTTGTCGGTATTTATGTCGCCTATGTTCTTATTAGTTACGAGCGCATTGAGGATAACGTCAAGCTGTCGATTGACAACGGCACAGCCGAAGTGATGAGCCTTGATACAGCCTATACCATGACCACCTACAATATCGGCTTCGGCGCCTATAGCCCCGACTTCACCTTTTTTATGGACGGTGGGACCGAGTCGCGGGCAAAGAGCAAGGAAAGTTGTACAAACCTTGTCAACGGCGCTGCGGATACCATTGCCGCGCTAAATGCCGACATCATGCTTTTTCAAGAGGTGGACTTGCACGCAACGCGCAGCTACCATATTGACCAATATAAAATGCTGAGAGATAAGTTCCCGAAAGTTGACTCGGTCAAAGCAATCAATTACGACTCGGCCTACTTGTTTTACCCGCTGACCAAACCACACGGCAAGTCATTGGCATCTATCGTCACGATGTCAACATTCAAGATAGTGGATTCCGTCAGGCGCAGCCTGCCTATCTCCACAAGCTTGTCAAAACTGGTTGATTTGGACCGTTGCTACAGCGTGAGCCAAATCAAAACACAGGGCGATAAAAACCTGTTCGTCTATAACATCCATATGTCGGCCTACGGCGGTGACCCGGAAATACGCGGTGCACAAGTAAAAATGTTGTTTGACGATATGAGCGAAAAAATCCAACAGGGCAACTACGTCATTTGCGGCGGGGACTTTAACCACGACCTCTTGGGCAATTCCGCAGAGATTTTAAACGGCAAAGACAAAGCTGAGTTTGGCTGGGCAAAGCCGTTCCCTGTGGAACTGATGCCCAAAGATATCACCATGTGCGTGGACTATGCGGACAAAGAGCTTGTCCCCACGGCGAGGAACTGTGACATCGCATATATAAAAGGGGAGACATTTGTAATCGTCATTGATGGATTTTTTGTTTCACCGGGTGTAGAAGTTGTTAAGGTGCAAAACGTACAAACCGAGTTTGAATTCAGCGACCATAATCCGGTCATGTTGCAGTTTAAACTTAAATAATTGTTCCGGACAATTCTTACGCGCGCAACCACTGAGCAGGGTCAAGACTTCTGCAGCCACTGACCACTAAAAACACCGGAGGAAATCCATGCAAAAGCCGTTTTCATTTTACCTGATAACCGACCCGCACTATTTTGAAAACTCCCTGGGTGCGAGCGGGGAGGCCTATGATAAGTTCAACTTGAATGAACAAAAATGCCTTGCCGAAACGGGAGCGATTATCGATTCCGCCTTTGAAACGCTGTGTGCCGATAAAGCAACGCAAGTGGTTATTATTCCCGGCGACCTCGTTTTTAACGGCGAAAAAGAGAGCCATCGAGGTTTTATTAAAAAGCTTGAAACGCTCAGAGCCTGCGGCAAACAGATTTATGTCACGACCGCCGGGCACGATTACAGCGATAATCCAACGGCTTTTGAAGGGGATAAACGCATCCCCGTCGAAGGCACCAAACGAGAAGAGCTTTTAGAGTTGTATAACGATTACGGATATTCCGACACGCTCGCTTTTGATGCGCGCACCTATTCCTATGTGTCGCAAATTGCAGGTGGGGTTCGTTTGATTGCCTTAAACTGCGATGGCGACGGCAAAGATTTTCACGGCTTTGACGAAGAGCAGATGCAGTGGATCAAAACGCAAATCGATGCGGCGAAAGCTGCGGGCGACGTGTTCTTTGCCATCAACCATTATCCCATTTTGCCCGGGTCACCGATTATGGCCATGGTCGGGGATGCTGTTATAACCAATTGGCAAGAGGTGTCAACAAAGCTTGCGGACTGGGGTTTGCAGCTTGTTTTTACCGGCCATATGCATATGCAGACCATTAACGCAAAGACGACCGAAAACGGAAATACCCTTTATGATGTCTGCACGGGTTCGCTCGTCGGCTGCCCCGCATCCATCCGAAAAGTTACCTTTTTGGACGAAAAAACAGTCGAAATAAAATCATCCCGGATTGAAGATTTTGATTGGGAGAAAAACGACATGACCGCCAACGAATACTTTGCCTGGCGGTTTGACCGGATGATTAACACGACCATTGACTCCATGGTAGACAACCCCGAAGGGTTCAGTAGGAAAATGAGTAAAGCAGGCAGTAAACCCAAAAATTTGGGGCTGATAAAAATTGCCGGCAAGACCATTCAAAAGTTGACGTTGGGTAAGCTTGGGCGACTGATTTGGATAAAAGTAGACCCGTCACTAAAGAATGTTTTAGTGAGGGACTTGAGCGTGGAAGTTGTCCGCAATATGTTTGAAGGTGACGAGCCCTATGTGGAAGGTACGCCGGTGCATACACTGTTTATGAAAGCGCTCAAACGCTTCCGGCCGGTTGTCAAAAAAACAGAGAAAAAGCTTGGCAAAAAACATGCTGCTCTTTCCGCCATCCCTGCTTTCGTTTCCGAGCTTATCGGCAATAGCGGTATGCCGGATAATGATGCGACGATTGAGCTCGGAGAAGCGATAGGGGAACGATGGGTTATCGGTTAGCAATAGTTGAGCAGTTGGAGAACGATGGGGAACGGCAAAAAATACAGGTTGGAACGCATTGTATGCGTTGTGAAAACTTATAATACAAATAAGCTCAAATATGAGCAATGAATCATATCACTTTAGACGCAAACCCTCGGAACTCATGCAATGCGTTCCCTACAAATTGAAAGAGAACAAAATGAAAAACGCAAATTTCAGCGATTTTAAACTGAACAAAGACTTGCTCAAAGCCATTGGTATGTTGAATTACGAAAGCCCAACGCAGGTGCAAGCGCAAGTCATACCGGTTTTGTTGGCCAAGCGGGATGTCATTGTCAAATCCCAAACCGGCAGCGGCAAAACGGCGGCTTTTGCCATACCCATTTGTCAAATGATAGACTGGGAAGCGAACAAACCACAAGCCCTGGTGATTACCCCCACTAGGGAACTTGCCATTCAAGTTAAGGAAGATGTTTTTAATATTGGCCGCTTTAAAAGGCTGAAAGTTGCCGCAATTTTCGGCAAGTCCTCCTTCTACCATCAGGAAAAAGAGCTCAAGCAAAAAACGCACGCGGTTGTCGGCACGCCGGGGCGAATTATCGACCATCTTGAAAGAGGAACGCTCGATACCGCCAACATCAAATACTTGGTGCTTGACGAAGCGGACGAAATGCTCAATATGGGCTTTATTGACGATGTTGAAACGATCATCGCCGCTTTGCCAAAAGAGCGCGTGACCATGCTGCTTTCGGCAACGATGCCGGCGGACATAGACCGGCTGTGCAAAGAGCATATGAATAATCCCCTGCGTATTGAGGTGGAGGAGAAAAACCCCGTAGCGCAAAGAATTTGCCAGGAAAGATATACCGTCGACCGGACGGAAAAATTAGACCTTTTAAAGGATATTCTAATCGTCGAAAACCCCGACAGCTGCATCGTGTTTTGCAACACGCAAGTGGCAGTGGATGAAGTGAGTGGGACGCTTAGCAAACTCAAGTTCACCTGCATGAAAATTCACGGCGGTATGGACCAGCGGGACCGTATGATGGTGATGAACGATTTTAAGAAGGGCTATTTCCGGTATTTGATTGCAACCGATGTCGCTGCGCGCGGCATTGATATTGAAGACATATCGCTCATCATCAATTACGACATCCCCAAAGACGGCGAAAGCTATGTGCACCGCATCGGCAGAACCGGGCGTGTGAGCAATACGGGGCGCGCCGTCACTTTTGTTACACCGGACGAAAACGCACAGCTGGATGCGATAGAAAATTATACGGACAAGAAGATTGATTTAAAAGGGAGACCGAAAAAAGAACAGGTCAACGAACAGCGAGCGGCGTTTATAGAAAAAACAAGCACCGCACCCGAGATAAAAAAAGGCAAGAGCACCGAGCTCGACAAGGAGATTATGAAACTGCACATCAACGCCGGCAAAAAAACAAAGATGCGCCCGGTGGATATTGTCGGCACTCTGTGCAATATTGACGGCATGACAGCCGACGATATTGGCATCATCAACATATTGGACGTTTCCACCTTTGTGGAGATATTAAACAATAAAGGCGAAATGGTTTTTAACGTGCTGCAAGACATGCCAATAAAGGGCAGAATGCGCACGGTGAGCAAGGCTGATGCGAATTAAATGATTTGTATGAATAAAAAGTTCAAAGGGCAGGCATATCGAAAACAAGCCATTCAAACTTAATAAAACGATTGAAGATTATACCGGAAACGGTTATAATATAGCTTGCAAGCAACATTTTAAAAGAGGAGAAATTATCATGGCTGACAGAAACATTAAAAACACCAATGTTAAGAAAAAGAAGAAGTCTGAAATCGGTTCGGGCGCGGCACCGAAACTTAGAGAGGCTATGCCTCAGCCGGAACTTATCAAGAAAAAGAAAAAGGACCGCTAGACGAACACAATACGGCACAGCCTTTTGAAGGCTGTGCCGCAGTAGCTCAATGACAGAATAATGCCTGATAATACTGAAGGAGTTGTTAGTATGCCTGCCAAAAAAACCATCTATACCATCGCTGTTTCCCATCTGGATACTTCCTGGCTTTGGGACTTGGAGACGAGCATTCGCGAGTATATTCCAAACACACTGTTCAGAAATTTTAAATTGTTTGATAAATACCCTGACTATACTTTCGGTTTTGAAGGCACCTACCGTTATGAACTCATGGAAGAGTATTACCCCGATGCCTTCGAAAAACTCAAGGAATATGTGGCGGCCGGGCGCTGGGTGCCTGTAGGCAGCGCATATGAAAACGGTGATGTCAACACGCCGTCACCGGAGGCGCTGTTCAGGAACTTTCTTTACGGCAACAGCTATTTCCGCGATAAATTCGGTAAGAGGAGCAACGATATATTTTTACCCGACTGTTTCGGTTTCGGTTGGGCGTTGCCCTCCATTGCCGCGCATGCGAACCTCAAGGGGTTTTCAACAGGCAAGCTGGCTTGGGGCAGTGCCTACGGTGCGCCGTTTGATTTGGGCAAATGGTATGGCGTAGACGGCAAGTTCGTCTATGCCAACATCAAACCGGGCTCCTACTCCAGGAGTCTGTCTAAAGTGCGGGCAAATGAAAGCATTGCGCCCAAACTCTTGGAGCCGGAAAAATTCGGTCAGCAACATAACAGCATTGCACCGAAGCTCGAGGAAAACAACAAAATCGGTCTGCCCATTACCTGCGCGTTTTACGGCACGGGCGACAGAGGCGGGGCACCCGGGGAAAGCTCCGTTAAAACCGTTATGGACGAAATGGAGCAAAACGCGAGCAGTGAAGTGGATGTACTCTCCGTCAGTTCGAATGAACTGTTTGAGGTAATGGATAACGAGCTCACTGCGGAACAAAAGGCTATTTTGCCGACATGGAGCAGCGAACTGCTCTTGACCGACCACGGTGTTGGCAGTTATACATCAAGAACAGTCGGCAAACGATGGAACAAACGTGCCGAGCAGTTGGCGGATGCGGCGGAAAGAAGCGCTGTTGCGGCCGAATGGCTCGGCTTGGCAGATTACCCGCATAATGTAATAAATGCATCGTGGAAGCGTGTGATTGCCCATCAGTTCCACGATGATATCACCGGGACATCTTTCCAAACTTGCTACAAACGCAACTGGAATGACTATATGCTGTCCCAAAACCAGTTTGCGGAAGAGTACCGTGCCGGCAGCGCGGCCGTCGCTTCGCAGATGGACACCTCTTTTGTCAAAGGCCTTGCGGTGGCGGTTGCAAACCCGCTGCAAGCACAGGGCGACCGTACGGAAACGGTGAACGCAAAAGTCAAACTACCCAAAGACACCAAGCATATTCAGGTACTTGATGCCAAAGGCAAAGCGGTTCCTTCGCAGGTACTTGCAAGCGAAAAAGGCCTGACGGAAATCGCGTTTTTAGCAAGTGTGCCTTCTATTGGCATGGCGATCTATGATGTGCAGGCTGCAAAAGAGCCGTATACAGACCCCGCGGCCCTGCGTGTATCCTCCACATCGATGGAAAACAGCAATTTACGCGTGATGCTTAATTCAAATGGCGACATTTGCGAAGTTTTTGATAAAAAGCTTGGTTTCAATGTGTTGTCAGGCGTTATTTCTTTGGCCTTGTTCGATTACAAAGGAAGTAAAGCCTGGCCGGCATGGGAATTGAAGTATGATGAAATTGCCGTCCCACCGCGTGAGTATGCGAGGAATGCGAAACTGAAGGTTATCGAATTCGGCCCCGCGAGAGCGGCGATTGAAATTACAAGAACGGCAGGTCCGTCTAAGTTCAAGCAAATCGTTTCACTTGACGCCAACGGCGACACGGTAAAAGTGTATAACGAAGTGGACTGGCGTTCGACATCCAGCCTATTAAAAGCGGTCTTCCCGCTTGCCGCGACCAATGCGACGGCCTCTTATGATTTGGGGCTTGGCGTTATTGGGCGCAATAACAATACGGCAAAACTGTATGAAGTGCCCGCACAGATGTGGGCAGATATTACACAGCGTGGCGACGCTTTCGGCGTATCGATTTTAAGCGATTCCAGAGCCGGTTGGGACAAGCCGGATGACAATACCCTGCGCTTAACCGCGGTGCATACCCCGTTTTACAGCTACCGCTGGGAATGCTCGCAGCATTTGATGGATTTGGGGCTCAACCGTTTTTCCTTCGGTATCTACAGCCACACCGGCGCTTGGCAAAACGGCACGCAAATGGCGGCGCAGCGCTTTAATCAGCCCATGGCAACTTTTGTAACCGATGCCCACAAAGGCAAGCTCGGCCACAGTTTTTCTTTTGCTAAAATCTCCGATGACGGTGTCATCATCAGAGCCATTAAAAAAGCAAACGAAGGCGATGCGGTGGTTGTGCGCTTTAACGAAGGCGATGGCACGGCAAAACAAGGTGTTCGTTTTTCAATAGGGGAGGGCATTGAATCCGCAACAGAAGTCTACGCCTCCGAAGAAATGATTGGCTCCGCAACCGTCACAAAAGGCGAGTTGGTGTTCGATATTGATGCCCATGAGCCGAAGACCTTTGCGCTTACCTTGAAGAAAGTATCGCTTAAAGCAAAACCGGCCCTTATGCAACAGCTGGAACTACCTTATAACGTAACGGCGATTACCCCGCAGGAAAGTATGGAGACCACCGAATTACCGCAGTCGTTTTCCATCCCGCGGGAAATTATACCGGATGAATTGGTTAGCGGCGGCATCTCCTTCGCCATCGGCAAGGGCGAGAAAAACGCCATGGTTTGCAGCGGGCAGAAAATTTTGCTGCCGGAAGGCACCAAAAAGCTTTGGCTGCTCGTTACCTCCCTTGACGGCGACCGTCTTGCGACATTTAAAGTAGGCACAAAGAAAACGGACCTGCTGATTCAGGACTGGCAGGAAGCGCTTGGCGCTTGGGATTTGATAGGCCTTGGCGAAACCGGGTATGTTAAAAAAGATGTTTTAGCATGGAACACGACCCATGCGCATGCGAAAACGGGTGACGAAGTGGCCAAACAACTCTATTTCTTTAAATATGCCATCGACATTCCGGCAGGCGCGACGGAAATCACCTTGCCGAAAGTGGCGGAAATCCTAATACTCGCCATGACCGCAAGTCCTGACGACACGGCGTTTACGCCTGCGGCGGAGCTGTTTGACCTTTTGGAAAAACGCCCGTTTGACTATAAAATATCAAGAGATGAATATATAAAGGCAAAGCCCTCGCTCGTGGAGCAAGTCTTGCAAAAAAAGATGGATAGAAAAAAAACGTTTACGATTGATTCGGCCATGATCAACAGCACACTGCAAGTTTCGGATGTTTTTGCAAATGTCCGCTCGTTTTTACGTTTCGGTAAATAATTTTCAAAATGAAAAAAGGCAGGGCAGGGACTCTGCCTTTTTTGCTAAAATCCGGCATCCATACAAATAATTGCACGGGAGGTAACATGAAACATCTTGATTTTAACTCAGACGGCAAGTTCCGTATCTGCCAAGTGACGGATACTCATATGCAAGGCGCCGGGCGGGAAGAACTCGATTTAAAAACGCTTGAACTTGTTAAAAAGGTCATCATCTCCGAAAAACCGGACCTGCTTGTGGTAACGGGCGATATTTCACATAATGAAAGCAACGGTGAGTGGCTAAAAATGTTGGCTGAGGTTTGTGCCGAAACCGATACGTTGTGGGCGTGCGTTTTGGGCAACCATGATGGAACGGAATTAAGAGATAAGCTGGACAGAAAAGCGCTGGGCGACTTTATCCCAACGCTGGGAAACAGTCTTTTTGAAAAAGGGCCCGACAATATACAAGGGTACGGCAACTATTTTATTACCGTCGGCAAAGCGGGGGCGCCGTCCTGGGCATTGATCTTTATCGATTCCAACAACAACCGACCTTACCCCGCTAAAAAAGCAAACGAAACAAATAATGGCTATGATTATATTTATCGCAATCAAATTGCCTGGTATATTGAAGAATCGGAGCAGTTGGAGCAGAAGTTTGGACATAAACTAGGGGAGCTGGCGTTTTTTCACAATCCGCTGCCGGAGTATAACGAGGTCTGGGGCTATAACGAATGTTTCGTACAAAAGAACGAATTTATCTGCTGCCCCAAAACCAAC
>JAAYFA010000068.1 GCA_012728445.1 Clostridiales bacterium
AAGCAGTCCGGTAGCCAATAGGTGTCCGACACCACACCGAACTCTTTTTGGAAAAACTCACGACCGTATAAGAGTTGGCGGATCAAGGCCTCGCCGGAGGCAACATTGGTGTCCGCCTCCACCCAGACGTTACCGACTATGTCCCACTGCCCGTTTTTTACCTTTTCTTTGAGCCGCTCATAAAGTTCAGGGTAGAGTTTTTGGGTCCGCTCATATAAAATCGCCTGGCTTTGCGCAAAAATAAATTCCGGGTATTTATCCATCAGGGCTAAGTTGTTTGAAAAGGTACGGGCGGTTTTACGCTCGCTTTCCTGCACACGCCACAACCAGGCGATATCGATATGGCTGTGCCCGGTCATAACCACTTCGCTCTGCGGCAGATATTTTATTTTCGCAAGTTTGTCGTGCAAAACATCTGCGGCCTTTTTGATGGATTTGCGCACACGCGCATCTTCAAAATCAAAATCAACCGTGTGCAGCGATTCGTCCAACGCCTCGTACACACGTGCTTTGATATAGTCGTCTTTGATGAGGTCAATCGCTTGCCACGCCACATTCACGTCAAAATCATATCCCTCGCAAACGGGGTCTATCGCCACCAAGCGCGCGGTGCAAAGTGTGTAGGTGACAAACTTTTCGCCCTCCATCGCGGCATCGCAAAAACTGCCTGCATCAACGGCATATTCCAACTCAATATCAAACACCTCACCCGCGGTAGGGGCGTCAAAAAATATGCGGTCACGGTTAACCCAGCCGGAGCTCACCGCCCCCGCGATTTCACCGTTGACTTTCACGAGCGCCTCCCCGCCGAAGTCAATTTCGAGACAAAGTTTTTGCCCGGCGAGCGACTGCGGAATGCGTACACTCGCATTAAAACGGCGGGCGCAGTCATAACAGGCCTCCCAGGTGTCCCCAAGGCTCAGCGTACCTTCGGCATCGTACCCCGGCTCATACACGCCGTCGCCGAGGTAAACCTCTGTACGGGTGCTCCAAACGGGTATGTCGAGGTGTTCAAGAGTGATATACTTCTTGAGCCCTTTCATCATATATTGGAGAACGTTCGGTTTTATTGTTTTCATCTTTTCAAGCCCTTTCTAAGTGCAATACAACGTATCATACTTTGTGTTCATAAAATATAATACATTAAATCTTTAAAAATGCAACTAAAGTTGGAAATTATGATTGAATTTCGATGTTTGCTGTGTTACAATTCTACGGATACTATTTTTTCCATATCATTAAATGCAGGCGGTCGTCGGCTTTTGCTCTACGAGTCCATTGCCGTTGACTGTCTTAATCATAAGGAGGAAGTTTTTTGAAAGTTTACAATGCGGAAAACATCAGGAACATCGCCATTGCCGGCCACGGCGGCAGAGGCAAAACAACACTGGCGGAAGCGATGCTTTTTCTCGCCAAGGCAACCGAAAGACTTGGCAAGATTTCTGAAGGCACTTCGATTCTCGACTACGATGCGGAGGAAAAACGCCGCCGCACATCCGTTTCCATGGCTGTAGGCCCCTTGGAGTGGAAAGATGTCAAGGTTAATCTACTCGACACCCCCGGTTTGTTCGATTTCGCGGGGGGTGTGAGCGAAGGTGTCCGCGCGGCGGAAAGTTTGCTCATCGTAACCGCAGCCGGTTCCGGCTATGATGTCGGTGCCGAAAAAGCTTTTCGCGCAGCCAAAGACAGAGGGCTCGCAAAAATGTTTGCCATTACCCGTTGTGACACGGAACACACGGATTTTTACAAAACCTTCGATGCGCTCAAAGCAGAGCACGAAGCAAAATTATGTCCCGTCGTCGTCCCTTACTATGAAGGCGAAGAGGTGACAGCCTATGTGGACTTCGCAACAGGCAAAGCGTACAAATATGAAGACGGCAAGGGGACCGAAACCCCAATGCCCACGGGCGGCCGCCTAGACGAAATGAAGGACATTTTTAACGAGGCCGTCGCTTCGTCGGATGACGCTCTGCTTGAAAAATTCTTTGAGGGCGAAGCCTTTACGCCGGAAGAAATCATCACAGGCCTTGCTAAAGGAATCGCCAAGGGCGACATCTTCCCTGTGTTCGCCTGCGCCGGTTTAACCACGGACGCCGTCGATCTTTTACTTGACAACCTTATTGCCATTGCACCAAAAGCATCGGAATATGCCGGTGAAACGACGATAGATGGCGAAGAGCTCTCCTGCGACGAAAACGGCCCCCGCGCCGCTATTTGCTTTAAAACCATTGCCGACCCATTTGTGGGTAAAATGTCCTTCTTTAAAGTGGTCTCCGGCAAAATCACCCCCGAGGCTACCGCTTACAATGCCCGCACGGGTGAAAGCGAGCGCATGGGTAAAATTATCACCATCCGCGGCATCAAACAAGAGGACGCCACGTGTATTCCGGCCGGCGACATCGGCGTTGTCACAAAACTGACGGGCTTTAATACAGGGGACACGCTGTGCAGCTCCAAAAAAGTAATTCAGCTTGAGGGCGTGCCGTTCCCCGCACCCTACCTTTCCATGGCCGTTAAGGTCCGCAAAAAGGGCGAGGAAGATAAAGTTGCATCCGGTCTCGGCCGTCTTGTGGAAGAAGACCCGACCATCAATTATTTCAACAACAGCGAAACGCGTGAGCAAGTTCTTTCGGGCCTTGGCGAGCAGCACCTCGATGTTGTTGTTTCAAAACTTAAATCAAAATTCAGCGGTGAAGTGGACCTTACCGTGCCGAAAGTCGCTTACAGAGAAACCATCAAAAAAACCTTTGAAGCACACGGCAGGCACAAAAAACAGTCCGGCGGCCACGGCCAGTTCGGCGATGTTTACATCCGCTTTGAAAGAGGCAAAGAAGAAGACCTCGAGTTCTGTGAAGAAGTCGTCGGCGGCTCCGTCCCCAAACAATACTTCCCCGCAGTTGAAAAAGGTCTGCGCGACAGTGTTCGTAAGGGCGTTTTAGCCGGCTACCCGATGGTTTATTTAAAAGCCACGCTTTACTTCGGTTCCTACCACCCGGTAGACTCTTCCGAAATGGCGTTTAAAACAGCCGCTACCGTCGCCTTCCGCGAAGGCATCCCCAAGGCGTCCCCGACTATTTTGGAGCCTATCGGCACGTTGAAGGCGTATATGCCCGACGATAACCTCGGCGACATCATGGGCGACATCACCAAGCGCCGCGGCAAAGTGCTCGGCATGGGTCCGGCCAAAGAGGCGAAAGTGCAAGAGCTCATCGCAGAGGTTCCAATGGCCGAAATGGGCGACTTCGCCATCATACTCCGCTCCGTAACCGCAGGCAGAGGCTCCTTCTCCCTCGATTTTGCACGGTATGAGGAAGCCCCCTCCGCAGTCGTGACAAAGATTCTCGAAGCGGCCAAGGCCGAAGCGGAAGAAGAATAAGAACAGTTTCGATGTTTTAGTTGACAGTCAAAAAAGCGACGGGCGGACAATTGTCCGCCCGTTTTTTTGTTTGGTGGGGTGCGCGTGCACGTTTTGCCTCACCCATTAAAGGAAGATGGAGCGTAAGCAGCGGTGCCGGGCTTTCGTAGGGAATGACCCCTGTGTCATTCCAAAGGCTTTTCGCATCGGAAATTCCGGAACGACACGGGGGTCGTTCCCTACCGTCCGACACGCAATGTGCGCCCCTTGCAGGCTATGCTCCACCTGTGAATTAGCAAAGGGACGGAACTGATGAGCCATGAAAGCTTTATCGGCAAAAATAATATGGTCAGAGTAATAG
>JAAYFA010000240.1 GCA_012728445.1 Clostridiales bacterium
CTGTTTTATTGGACAGCTTCGAAGCAACATAATAAAAGTCATCGGTATTGGTGCTATCCTCATAGAATCGGAGATCCGTGAAGTTTGAGATGCCGCACTGGCTCGCGCAAAACGCAACCTCCAACGGAGAAGTATTTTGATTTTTGAAGGCGTACATCATGGCGAGGTGCCCACCGGCGGACATACCCGTAAAAGCCGCCTTTTGCAAAGTAATGCCTTTTTCCGCCGCCTTTGCGATGGCCGTTTCCAATGCGGCGGTGATGTCCGCGAGCATATCGTCCAAATCCGCACCCTCGCCGAGCATTCTGTAATTCATCGTCATCGCGGCATAGTCCCGCTTGGCGGCGTCTTTGCATTTGGATTGGTAAACTTCCTTGTCCCCACCGCTCCACCCGCCGCCGTGGATATACACGACAAGGGCGTTGCATTTGGAATAGCTTGATTTTGGCAGATAAAGGTCAAGCTTTTGCGCGGCGGAGGAACCGTAGCTTAAATCTTTAAACTCGGTTATCTGCATGAACAACACACCGAAGAAGGAGGAAATTGTTGTGATAATTGCAAGAAAAAACGCGGTTACCTTTTTAAAGAAATCAGCCATTTTTAACCAGTCCTTCTATTTAATCAATTCACCCGTCTCCACATTGTAAATCTGCTGAAAAACGGCGATGTGCGTGCTGGAAATGTGTTTGTCAACATGCATGGAGCCGAAAAACCAGCGTGTAAATTCGCAGGAGTTGCTCAGTTCTTGAAAATAAGTGTTGAGACCGGTGACGCGCACGGCATTTTTTTCTTTGAGCTTCAAAAAGCCTTTGATTTTGGAAGGCGGTTCGTGGCTTACTACGATATCCACACAACAGTCGGCATCTTCAAGGTTTTTTGCGCCTTCAAGGAGTTCTTCTCTGTTGGGAATTTCACAACGGGACCAACGGTTGTGGTCAAAGCGCAGGTCAATATCCGGGCTTTCGCCGCCGCCCATGGCGAATATTTTTAAATCTTCAATCGTAAAAATTTGTCCTCGCATCAAATGGTAGAGATTGCCGCCGATGTGGTGCACCTTGCCGCCCTTCCATTCGCTGATTTTATAGGCATTGAGCAGTTCAAAGTTTTCGTGGGTACCATCAATAAAGCAAACGTTGTACTTTTTTTTACTGAGTTTTTTAAGGAGCCGCTGTTCCTCTTTGCTGTTTTCCCAAATAAAACCAAAGTCACCGCATATAATCAGTGTGTCGCCTTTTTTTAGTTTTTTAACGATAGGGTTTTTGAAGCGGCTGTAATCACCATGTGTGTCGCCGGTAATGCAAACCATATTCTTATTCCGCCTGTTCCTGTTTTATTTTTTTCGGTAGTTTGTTTTTTATCGGATAACTGATATAATACCTATTAATAATACATCATTTGGTGGTAAGTTGTCTATGAGAAAAATAATAATATTTTTATGCTGTCTTGTTTTGGCCGTCGCGGTGTTGCCGCCGGTTGGGGCACGAGCGACCTTTAATCAAGTGCTTGAGACGGAAACATTTTATTCGGAAGTCATTTTGCTCGTTAGTCTGGACAACGGCACCGTGCTTTTCGATAAAAATGCCGATTTGAGGACGCAACCCGCATCCCTTGCGAAAATCGTGGTCGCGACCCTTGTGCTGGAACACTGCACGGACCTTGAGGCGATGGTTACGGTGCCGGCTTACGCCATTCGTTTGCTCGCAAACACCGGTAGCTCCAACGTGGGGCTTAAAGCGGGGGAGAAGATGTCCGTGCTGAATCTGCTGACTTGCCTGCTGATCCCCAGTGCGAACGACGCAGCGACGGTTCTGGCGGATTACGTGGCCGGCAGTGTTGAGGTTTTTGTGGACATGATGAATGCCCATGTTAAAAGTTTGGGCTGTGAGGATACCAATTTTATCAACCCGCATGGGCTGGATGAGGATGAGCAGTACACAACGGCCAACGACATGTACAAAATCGTGATGAAAGCCCTGCAGTTCCCACTTTTTGAAGAGATAACCTCAAACCAAACCTATACCGTGCCCGCAACAAACATGAGCGCCGAGCGCAAGGGAATCAGTACGGTGTTTTTAATGAACAAGGGCATTAAGGACTATTACTATCAATACGCAAGCGGTATCAAGACGGGTTCAACAAAAGGAGCGGGGCGCTGCGTTATCTCGAAGGCGAGCAAGGACGGTTACTCTTACCTTGCGGTTATCATGCGTTCCCCTTTTATGAATATTGATGCCGACGCTGCGCTGGAAAACTGCGCCTTCATCGACTGCAAAGCGCTGTTCAAGTGGACATTTGAGCATATCCGCCTGCGAACGGTAGCGGAGCCCAATAGGATCATAGCCGAAGTGCCTGTTGCGCTTTCATGGAAGACCGACCATGTTCAGCTTGTGCCGCAAGAGGAATACACGGCGTTGATGCCGACGGGGTCCGGAGCGGGCAGTGTGCTTATTGAAGTCGTGCCCGAAAGCATGCAGACTAGTATTGATGCGCCGGTCAAAAAGGGGCAGGTAATAGGCGAGGCGAGGGTGCTTTACGCGGGCGAGGAGATTGCTCGTATCAAACTCCCCGCCAACCAAGACATTTCAAGGAACGTGTTGCTGTACACCGTTTCGCGGCTAAAGGCGGCCCTTTCAACGACCATTGCCAAAATCATTATTGGCATCGTTATCACGTTGATTTTCGCTTACGCCATTTTGACGGTAGTGGTCAATGTACGCAAGAAAAAGAAGAAAAAACTTAAAGTGGTCAATGCCAGGGATTTTCGCTTAAAGTAAAAAAGAAAAATAAAAAAAGAGAGGGGGAGCGGTTCAAAACCGTTCCCCCTTGTCATTTAGTTTGGCTCATTGATTGTAAAACATATATCCGGCTGCTTACGAAGCCGGCAAGAGTAGAACCCTTGCCCTACAAATTCACTTACCGGGGATACGCTTAGTTGAACGGGTTAAAGAAATATTCGAACGGATCGGTTGTCGTTTCCACCGGTGTTTCGGGGGTAAGCGAGCTAATACCCTTATCCTCAACAAGTTTAACCTTGACGGTGAACTCCGATGTTTGATAATTCTGGCTCACTCTGCACATTTTTAACGTCAGCGTATCGCCAACCTGGCCTTTGTCGATCACTTCCAACAATACACTTGCCGTGTCCAAATCTTTACCGTTTACCGCGGTGATGAGGTCGCCCTTTTTCGCGTCGGTGTTTGCAAGGTCACTGTCTGCGCCGATTTCGTTAATATAAAGTGAACCGGCCGGCAGACCTTTGATTTGCACAAGCATGCTGTAATCCCTGTTTGAACTTGCCGCATAATATGTAATGCCAAGCTTTGGTCTGTTGGGCACATAGCCGTACCTAATAATATTATCAACAATTGTTTTGGCGGACGTGATCGGAATGGCAAACCCCATGCCTTCATAGCTTGAAGCGATGATTTTGAGGGAGTTGATGCCAACGACCTGGCCGCTGGAGTTTACAAGCGCACCGCCGGAGTTGCCGGGGTTGATAGAGGCGTCGTGCTGAATCAATTCCATTGTATAACCGATTTCGCTGTTTACCGGGCGGTCAATGGCGGACACAACGCCGCCGGTGAAGGAACCGAAAAACTCCGCGCCACCGGGATTGCCCACGGCATATACTTGCTCGCCCACTTTACGTGCTTGAGAGTTGCCGAATTCGGCCGCTTTCAGGGTATTCATTTTAACCTTAATGACGCCGACATCCGTGCGCAGGTCAAAGCCGACAAGCTCTGCTTTATGCTGCGTTCCGTCTTCGAGCTGGATGGAAATGCTGACGCCCTTGTCGCTGATGACATGCGCACAGGTGACAATATACGTGTACTCGCCGCTTTCATCCAAGCCCATCACAATGCCGGAACCTTCGCCCGCAACATCTTTGTTTTGGTTACTGACATTGCCGCTTTGTGTGTAAACAAGAATTGCCAAAACGGAAGGTTTCACTTTTTCCGCAACCATCACACCATTGAGTACACCTTGGGCAGTGGTATCGCTTGACCCGGAAGGGGTTTCCTCAATTTGCAGTACCGGACCGCTACCGGTCGTCGTGCTTGTATCATCTACAATGGATGGGACAAATCTTTTGCCCAGTGAGACGCCTGAAATAACAAGCGTAAAAACCAAAAGAGCGGCAAGGATGGAGAAAAAAACTTTTGTACCCGTCTTTTTGCCTTTTGTCTGAG
The DNA here is from genome assembly GCA_012728445.1 of Clostridiales bacterium. Lineage (GTDB taxonomy): Bacteria > Bacillota > Clostridia > Oscillospirales > Acutalibacteraceae > UBA1447. The sequence continues at coordinate 4,191 of JAAYFA010000240.1, forward strand.
GGATAGGATGCTGTCCATACTGCGCCGGTTGCCCGTACTGTGCCGGCTGGCCGTATTGCGACGGCTGGCCGTATTGCGACGGTTGACGGTAAGGGGACTGCGCGGCGTAAGGCTGCTCGGACGGCTTGCCGTAATAAAAAGGCGGTGGCGTGCCTTGCCCGGGGTACTGATACGCTTGTTGTTGCCCCGAAGGTGGGTAGGCTTGCCCATGATACGGCTGCCCGGGTTCGCTAAATTCCGGCCGGCTTTCTTCTATTTCAGGGTCGGTGGTGTTATCGCTCTGCGGCACATCCGCATTGTCGACAGGTTGCCCGTCCGGTTCAAAAACGCTGTCGGCATCAAGGGGTTTGCGGGCATCGAGATCACCTTCGGTGGTGTAGAGTCCGTCTTTTTCGCTCATATAAAAAGCACCTCCAAGTAATTATGAATGTAAATACAAGTATAGCGCCCCCGCGCGAAGATTGTGTAGCAACTATATTAATTAAATTTGAACATTTAGTAAATTGCATTAATTTATTGGCAACATAAAAGCGAATTCGGTGTATTGGTTTTCAATACTGCTTACGCTGATTGTGCCGCCGTGGAGTTCAACAATAGATTTTACAATATAAAGCCCGAGCCCCGTTCCTTTAACATCATAACTTCTTGCCTTGTCCACCTTGTAAAACCGCTCAAATATCCGGCCGATTTCCTCGGAGGAAATACCGGCGCCTGTGTTTTTAATTTTTGTCACGACCTTGCCTTTTTCTTCGTAAGCGGCGATATAGATAGAACCGCACGGTGGGGTGAACTTGACCGCATTGTCCACCAGATTATAGATAACCTGGTTGATCATACCCTCGTCCGCCGACAAATAAACGGTGCTCATTTGGTCAAGGCCGAAAATGGTTATTCTTTTCTTCTCAATGACCTGTTCGAAGGATAGCACGGTTTTAAAAATCTGTTCCGAAATATCAAAGTGAACGGGTTTGAGCGTTAATTCTCCGGCTTCAATCTTGGACATGTTCAGCATCCCCGTAACCAAGCGCGAAAGGCGCTTGATTTCGTCACTGACAATATCTAAATAATGCTCTCGTTTGTCCGGCTCAATCGTTCCGTCGAGCATGCCGTCAATAAAGCCGCCAATGGTGGTCATCGGCGTTTTAAGCTCGTGCGACACATTTGCCACAAAACTTCTTCGCGAAGACTCTAGCGTCGCTAAATCCTTTGCCATGGCATTAAAACCGGCTGCCAGTTCCGCCAGTTCGTCGTTGCCACTCACTTTAACGCGGTAACTGAAGTCGCCTGCCGCAAAACGTCTTGTGGCGGCAGACATTTGTCTCAGTGGTTTGGTCAAGCGGTAAATCATATAGTATACCGTGATAAAGGCGATGGCCATGGCAAGCAGTGACGCAATGCCAAACATGCGGAGCATTGAATAAACATAAGGACGCATTACCGCAGCAACGGGCTGCACGGCAAAAACAATGCCGATTGCCTGCTCGCCCGCAAAAATTGGTTTTGCGACAACCAGATGAGGGGCGTCGTATAGCGCATCAAGGTTGCTGACGTCGCTGTAAGTGCCGGTTTCAATGGCTTGTTTGATAACCCGCTCGGGCAAATTATATTTGCCGTGAATAGCGCAGATGCCGGGCATAACCACCATATCCGGGCGCAACAAGTCACGGCAATAGATCACCTTACCGTTTGTGTCGGCTATGTAAATGTCGGCATCAATCGCCGAGGACAGCAGGGACAGCGTGTTGCAAATCAGCAGCACGGACCCGTTTTCGTTTTGTTTCATGTAGCCGGAATTGACAAGCTCCGCCGTCGTTTTCGCAACGCTCAGCGCGTTTTCGTCCAAGAGTTGTTCCTTTTCATTCATCCATGAGTTGGATATAAAAAATAGTAACGCTCCGCCCAAAACGACAAAACTTAAAAAAATTACCGTTGAGACAATGATAAAATATTTTCGAAAGAGGTTCGTTTTTTTTCTGCCTTGCATAGTCGAGCTCTAGTCCTTTGTTTCAAATTTGTAGCCTACGCTCCATACGGTTTTGAGTTCCCATTTGTCTGAAGCGCCTTCCAACTTTTCACGAAGCCGTTTAACATGGACGTCAACCGTTCTTGAATCACCGTAATAATCAAAGCCCCACACCTCGTCGAGCAGTTGGTCCCTTGTGTATACTCTGTTGGGGTTACTTGCTAAGTGGTAGATAAGCTCCATTTCTTTCGGGGGTGTATCCACTTTTTTTCCGTTTACTCTAAGCTCGTAATTCGTCAGATTAATGGACAGCTTGTCAAAAACAACCTCTTTTATAGCATCTTCGGGGCTGCCGGATGTTCTGCGCAGTACAGCCTTTACCCTTGCCACCACTTCTTTTGCGTCAAAAGGCTTCACCACATAGTCGTCCGCACCAAGTTCCAGCCCCAGCACTTTGTCAAAGGTTTCACCTTTTGCTGTGAGCATAATAATCGGTTTGTCGGACGTTTTGCGGATTTCGCGGCAGACCTGCCAGCCGTCGAGCTGCGGGAGCATAATGTCAAGAAGGACCAAGTCAGGCTGACTTTCTTGAAAGACTTTAAGCGCCGTTGCCCCGTCGTGGGCCAGCAGAACCCTGTATTGCTCTTTTTCAAGGTATAGCCTCAAGAGTTCACAAATGTTTGTGTCGTCATCCACAACCAGAATTTTTTCGTTCGCCATTGGGATCAACTCCTTTGTTATTTGTGTTTTGAAAAACAAGAAATATAAATCTGTTCTCATTATACACTTTAATTAATGTGTTTATTATGAACGGTTAGAAAATCTTTTATGACAATAGTATACCGTATCTCCAACGGACAATCCAACTATTTTTATAAAGAGCACAAAAGCGGTTTAAAAATCAAAAAGGCAGCCTGTGCATCGGCCGCCTTTTACAAATTTGATTATGCCATATAAGTCGAGAACTTGAAAGATGTGCGTGTACGGAACTCTTCGCCCGCTTTGAAGGTGCACTGCGGAAAAGAAGGTTGGTTTGGTGTATCGGGGAAAAACTGCGTTTCAAGGCAAAAGCCGGCGTGCTTACCCATAAGGTTGCCACCCTTGCCGGGGATATTGTCTAAAAAGTTGCCGGTATAGAGCTGCACGCCGGGCAAGTCCGTAAACATCTCCATCACCCTACCGCTGACCGGCTCCCGGACGACGGCGGCGGAGATATCCTTTGCCCGTGTGTTGAGGCAGAAGTTATGGTCATAGCCCCGGCAGTTTAAAAGTTGCTCGTCGTCGGCGCCAATATTGAGACCGATCGCTTTGGGCACGGTAAAATCAAAGGGGGTCCCTTTTACAGTTCGCAGTTCACCGGTCGGGATACTTGCGCTGTCTGTCGGTGTAAAATAATCCGCGCTGATTTGCAGCACATGTTCTAAAACATTACCGGCATCATAACCTGCGAGGTTAAAGTAGGTATGGTTAGTAAGATTGATAACCGTATCCTCATCGCTGACAGCGGAATAATCAATGATCAGCTCGTTTTCGTCGGTCAACGTATAAACTGTTTCAACTTTAAGCTCACCGGGAAAGCCATGAGAACCGGCGGGACTTATGTAACTGAGTTTAAGCGCATTATCGCCGAGCGGGACAGCATCCCAAACCGCATGCGAGAGCTCGCCGCCGCCGTGCAGGCAGGTTGCTCCTTTTTCGTTCTTCGTTACATGGTACCTTTTGCCGTTTATTTCAAATTCGCCGTTCGCTATGCGGTTTGCGTAGCGCCCGACAAGCTGACCTTGGTAATCGGAGCGTTCCAAATGCCCCTCAAGGTCGTCAAAACCGATGGTGATATCCTTGAACAATCCATGTTTATCGGGCATGGAGAGCGCTTGGAGGGTCCCACCGTAGGTCAAGATTTCCGCTGAGGCACCCGCAGCATTTTTTATAGTGTAAAGCTCTACCGCTTTACAGCCTTTTGTTGTACCAAAGGCTATTTTTTCAATACTCATTGCTATCATCATTCCTTCCGAAGATTGAATATTCTGTTTTAAGTATTATTGTCGTTCTTTATGATGTCAAAAATATCGTCCGGCGTGTGTGAAACGAAATCGGCACCTGCTTTGCGAAGTTCCGACTCCGCGAAAGAGGTGGTTAGTCCAAGGCAAAGCATGCCCGCCGACTTGGCTGCTTTCACACCGGAGAGTGCGTCTTCAACGACCAGTGTTTGGGAAGGGTCAAATCCCGCTTTACGGGCCGCCGTCAGGAAAATTTCCGGATGTGGCTTTTTGTGTGTGACATCACTGCCCGTTACCAGTGCCGAGAAAATACTTTTATCTACCCCGATACACGCAAGGTTGCACACCACCTTGACGGCGTCCGCTGCGGAGGCAAGCGCAATCTTTATACCGCGCTGTGCCATACCGTCCAGCACAGGCTTTGACCACGGGTAAACGGTAATGCGCTCTTTGGCCGTGGCCACATAAATCTCATATGCCTTGTCTTTCATTGCGAAAGTAAAAGGCACCCCATGTTTTTCCGCCACACCACCGATAAACTTGTCTTCCCCCATGCCGGTGAAGGGCTTAAAATCTTCCGGCTTCGCGTCAATGCCCCAACTCTCCAGGGCTTCTATGCCGGCGAGGGTGATAGCCTCTTCCGAGTCAACCAGTACACCGTCCATGTCGAAAATTACCGAGTTTATCATTGTTTGGGCTCCTTCATTAGTACCTATAGAATGAAAATAAAGGGAGTATGCCGATTTATAAAACCAACGCTACTCCCTTTAGTGGCTATTAAACTTTGTTAAATTCTGGCGACGCCGCTGTCTCTTGCCGCCTTAGCGACTGCTGCGGCAACTGTTTTGCCGACTCTTGGGTCGAATGCTTTGGGAATAATATAATCGGCGGTCAGTTCCTCGTCGGTAATGAGGGAGGCAATCGCTTTTGCTGCGGCTATTTTAATCTCTTCGTTAATGTCGCTGGCTCTTACATCTAAAGTGCCTCTGAAAATGCCGGGGAATGCAAGAACGTTGTTGATTTGATTGGGGTAATCGCTGCGGCCTGTGCCTACGACGGCTGCGCCCGCTTTAAGGGCGAGTTCAGGCATAATTTCCGGTACGGGGTTGGACATGGCCATAACGATTGAGTCCTTGTTCATGGAGCTGATCATCGCCTCGCTTACAGTGCCGGGGGCGGAAACACCGACAAAAATATCGGCGCCTTTCATTGCGTCGGCAAGGCTGCCTTTTATGCGGTTTTTATTGGTGAAATCCGCAAGCTCTTGTTTGGCGGGTGTTAAGTCGTCACCGTCGCAGATAATGCCGTTGCGGTCACACATAATGACGTCTTTCACGCCTAAAGAGACAAACAGTTTTGCGATTGCCACTCCGGCCGCGCCGGCTCCGGCGAATACGACGACACAATCTTTCATGTCCTTTTTAACAAACTTGAGGGCGTTGATAACCGCTGCCATGCATACAACGGCCGTGCCGTGCTGGTCATCATGGAAAATTGGGATGTCACAGGATGCTTTGAGTTGGCGTTCAATTTCAAAGCAGCGGGGGGCGGAGATATCTTCCAGATTGATGCCGCCGAAACTGCCTGCGAGCAGTGTTACCGTTTTGACAATATCGTCCACTTCTTTGGAACGAATGCAAAGCGGGAAGGCGTCAACGCCGCCGAACTCTTTAAACAGCACGCACTTGCCTTCCATGACCGGCATACCGGCTTCAGGGCCGATGTCGCCCAAACCGAGTACTGCAGTGCCGTCTGTTACGACAGCAACCATGTTCCAACGGCGGGTTAGGTCATAACTTTTATTGACATCTTTTTGAATTTCAAGGCAAGGCTGCGCCACGCCCGGGGTATATGCGAGCGAAAGTTCCTCTTTGTTGTTTACCGTGGCGCGGGCATTAACTTCCAGTTTGCCCTTCCACTCATAGTGTAGTCTTAAGGATTCTTTTGCATAATCCATAATTATTTATCATTCCTTTTTATGTAGGGGACGGGCTATCCGCCCCGCATATGATTTTTTTTCGTGTCTGATGTTTAGACTTCCCATTCAAACTTATACTGTGTCAGCCCGAGCGCATCGCGGACTTTAATAAATTCAAGCTGAACCGCGTCATTAATCGGTACGCCGGAATCTTTACGCTCCAGCCATACTTCATACTCTTTTTCGCCGGCTGTAAAGATGCGGTCTTCACCGGGGGCTTTTTCGGAGGCGCGCAGCTCACGCAGAATGTCGCCTGCGGTTTTTTTGAATTCTTCGAGACCCATGAATGCTTCCGTATCGATTGCGATGAAGAAATGCCCCAGGTGGTAGGGGACATCCTTGCCGTCTTTTTTGCCGGTGAGCATTTTAAGGAAGTTGCCTTGCTGTAGCGCAGCAGAAAGCACTTCAATAACCGTTGCATAGCTGTAGCCCTTGTAGCCGGCAAGTTCTTCGCCGATGCCGCCCAAAGGTGCCAAAGCCGCTTCGCCTGTATTTAAATCAATAAGAATTTGATCGGTATCCGTTTTGGGCTTGCCGTCTCTGCCGATGACCATGCCCGACGGTGTTGCTTTGCCGATTCTTGAGTAGTATTCCAGTTTGCCGCGCTGTGTGATGGACGTCGCACAGTCAATGTTAAAATCAAACTCCTCATCGGTTGGGAAGCCGATGGTAAGTGGGTTGGTGCCCAGCATGTTTTCAACGCCGAAAGTCGGCGCAATAGAAGGCCGTGCGTTTGTGCCTGTCATACCAATCATGCCTGCTTTGCTGGCCATAGAGGTGTAGTAGCCGGCGATGCCGTAATGGCAGGAGTTGCGCACGGCAACCATGCCCATACCGTATTTCTTTGCTTTTTCGATGGCGAGTGACATGGCTTTAAAGCCGATGACTTGGCCCATGCCGTCATGCCCGTCCACCACTGCGGTGGTCGGCGTTTCGCGGATGATTTCGTAGTTCGTTACGGGGTTTTGAATACCAATGTTAATCCTGTCAATGTAGATCGGCTTAAAGCGGTTGACACCATGAGATTCAATACCCCTTTTGTCCGATTCCAACAAGACATCCGCACAAATTTTCGCGTCCTCACGCGGGATCCCAACGCCCATAAAGGCGTCCTCTACAAAGCTGTAGAGCGTTTTCCAATCAACAATAACTTTTGCCATGATTAAATCCTCCGTTTCATTTTTAAAGTATTACTGAACATAAGCAGTATACTATTTGTCTGTTTGCGTTTGAGTTCGAAATGTAAATTTCAAAAAATTAAATTGGTAGTTCCCAGCCCATCGACCGCTCGACGGCACGTTGCCAGCCTGCGTACATTTTATCCGCTGTTTCCCGGTCTACCTGCGGGGTGAAAATTCGCTCCACTTCACGGATTTTTTCAATTTCTTCCTTATCCTTCCAAAAGCCGACAGCAAGGCCGGACAGATAGGCTGCGCCGAGTGCTGTGGTTTCCACTGTTTTTGGACGGGAGATGTTGATGCCGAGTAAATTCGCCTGTATCTGCATCATGATGTTACTCACACAGGCCCCGCCGTCTACGCGGAGTTCGCTGAAGGTTAGGCCCGAGTCGGCCATCATGGCTTTCATCAAGTCCATTACCTGGAGTGTTATGCTTTCCAATACGGCTCTTGCAAAATGAGCCCTGTTAAAGCCTCTTGTCAAGCCAACCATGCAACCTCTGGCGTACATATCCCAGTACGGTGCGCCAAGCCCCGTAAAAGCCGGTACAAAGTAGCCGCCGTTGGCGTCCGGTACGCTTTCCGCCAGTTCGTCACAGCGGCTGGCGGTATCAATCAGATGCAACTCGTCCCGCAGCCACTTGATGACGGAACCCGCATTAAACGCACTGCCTTCGATGCAGTATTCCACCTCATCCCCAATACCCCAAGCAACGCCGGTTAAGAGTTTGTTTTTGGATTCTATGCGTTTAACACCGGTATTCAGCAGTAAAAAACATCCGGTGCCGTACGTGTTTTTTGCTTGGCCGGGCTTAAAACAGCCTTGACCGAACAACGCCGCCGGTTGGTCGCCGATCGCGCTGCTGATGGGGATGCCTTCAAGCGCTTCTATGCCAATAATCCCTCGTGCTACCGTTCCGTAAACCATGCTTGACGGTACGGGTTTTGGTAAAATAGACATTGGAATATCGAGTTTTTCACAAAGGGTTTCGTCCCAGCAAAGCTTGTCCACATCAAACAGCATGGTGCGCGAGGCATTGGAGTAATCCGTCACATGTGCTTTGCCGCCGGTCAACTTCCATATAAGCCATGTCTCCACCGTGCCGAAAAGAATGTTGCCCGCCAAGGCTTGCTCACGCACCCCGGGCACATTGTCGAGTATCCATTTAATCTTAGTGCCGGAAAAATAAGCGTCGATTAGAAGGCCTGTTTTAGCTTTTACATAATCCTCAAGACCCTGTGCTTTGAGCCCTTCACAAATTTCCGCCGTGCGTCGGCATTGCCAGACAATGGCATTGTAAACCGGTTTGCCGCTGCGCTTATCCCAAAGAATTGTCGTTTCACGCTGGTTGGTGATGCCGATAGAGACGATGTCTTTGACCCGAACCTTCTCCTGTGCAAGCACGGAAGAAACGGACTGAAGCTGGCTGTAGAGAATTTCCATAGGGTCATGCTCAACCCAGCCTGTGGCCGGGTAAATTTGGTCAAATTCCTTTTGTGCTTTTGCGACGATATGGCCGCCTTTGTTGAAAATAATAGCACGTGAACTGGTTGTTCCTTGGTCAAGTGCCAGCACATAGTTTTCCCCAGCCATTAAAAACACCCTTTCCAACCTTTTATCTCTACAATAATACATGGAAAATCTTTCTTTGTCAATTGCGAAGAAAGCAGTGATTATATATAAGAATATTCGTCATTATGCTAAATTCATCATTATAAAGGTTGCATTAGTGATATAATATTTTGCGGTAATAGTTTGCCAATACGGTGTGAGGATGATATTTTATGAGTGAAAAAATAGCGGTGATAACAGGTGCTTCCGGTCATATTGGGTACGCACTTATCAAAGAACTTGAAGCGAGAGAAGAAAAATTCCGTATTCTTATCCGCAGCAAAAATAAGATATTTGAGGGGATCCCTTGCGAAAGTGCTTTTGGCGATGTTACGGACCCGAAATCTTTGGAAAAAGCGTTCGAGGGAGCCGATACGGTTTATCATCTTGCCGGCGTAATTGACATCGGTACCGGCAATGAAGATTTGACACGCGAGGTGAATGTTCAAGGCACCATCAATGTCGTTGAAGCATGTAAAAAATGCGGTGTTCGCCGCCTTGTTTACGCGTCTTCCGTTGATATATTAAAGGCTTTACCGGGCAATGAGCCGATGACCGAAGAAATTTGCGACAGTGCAGCCGAAGTACATGGCATTTATGCAAAAACAACGGCCGAGGCGACCCGTTATGTGCTTGAAAAATCGGGCGACAAGCTATAGGTTGTTGTGGTACTGCCGGGCGCCTGCATTGGTCCTTACGACTTTAAGGTGTCGAGCGCCGGCAAAATGATAAGATTAATTATGCATTACGGAATCCCTGCGTCACTCAACTTCGGCGCTTATAATTTTGTGGATGTAAGGGACGTCGCAAAAGGATTAATCGGCGCTGCGGAAAAAGGCAAGGCCGGGGAGTGCTATTTACTCACAGGCGAAGTCGTTACAGCAGACGAGCTGATTCACTTGGTTGCCGAACGCAGCGGCAAAAGGACACCACGTGCCAAGCTACCGTTGTGGCTTGTCAAACCGCTTGCCCCTTTAGCGGAAACGTTTTATAAAATATCAGGTCAAACGCCTGTTTTTACGCGAACTTCTCTCGAAATATTAAGTCGCAACTGCAACTTCAGTTATCAAAAAGCCTCGCAAGACTTCGGTTATCAACCAATGAGCACCAAACAGTCCATAAAAGATACGGTAGCTTGGATTAAGGAGTCTGAAGCTCTTTCTCGTAAGAAGAAAAAAAGATAAAGTTGTTAAATATATGTATGGGAGTGCTGCTTGTGGAAGAACAAACACTCAAGACGAAAGGCAAGAACTTTGTTGAAAATCATGGCGAGATATGGAAGTTTATTAAATGGGCAGTATTTACAGGTGTCGGCGCATCAGGGGTTGAACTGATTGTCCATATGCTTCTTTTGAAGTACGTTTTTGTTTCGTTGCAGGGTGTCCCGGTGACCAACGCGGTTTTGCTTTATATTAAAGTTTCGGATATCGGATATATGTACGCCTACTTAATCTCCGCTACACTGGGTTATTCTATTGCCTTTGTACTCAACCGAAAACTTACATTCAAAGCGGACAGCAACCCGGTCGTAAGTGCGTTTTTTGCTGTTTTGTTGATGATTTTTAATATTTTTGCCTGCACATGGATTGGTTCGGTTTTAAGCGGCATAGCTGTTTCGTACCAATGGGGGAGCATCGGTGATGCCGTTACAAAAATTATTTCAATGCTTATTCCGTCCTTATGGATATACCCCGCAAATCGCTTCATTATTCACAGGAAAAAGAAGGACCTTAAACTGCTC
>JAAYFA010000341.1 GCA_012728445.1 Clostridiales bacterium
GTGCGCACTCTGAATGAAAACCAAACAGAGGACTATTCCGACAGCGATATTCAAGCGGAACAGGCAAACCTCAACCGCCTTTATGACACTTTCACAAAAAAATATGGCTTAATCAGCAGCCGTGCCAACGTATCCGTATTTGGCTCAGACAGCAGTTACCCGCTTTTGGGTGCGCTGGAGGTATTGGATGAGGACGGCAACTTGTTACGCAAAGCCGATATGTTCACAAAGCGCACCATTCGTCCGAAAATAGAGATTACCCATGTGGATACCGCCTCCGAAGCTCTTGCCGTATCTTTAGGCGAACGGGCGCGGGTGGACTTGCCCTATATGAGTGAACTCACGGGCAAGGACGAGGAAACCCTTGTAAAAGAATTAGAGGGCGTTATCTTTTTCAATATCGGCAGTGCCGCCGAATCCAGCAAGCTGTATGTGACCGCCGATGAGTACCTGTCCGGCAATGTCCGTGAAAAGCTAAGTCTTGCAAAAGCGGCGGCGGCTACCTTCCCCGATGGACGGTATGACATCAATGTCAAATCCCTTGAAGCCGTGCAGCCGAAAGACCTTTCCGCTTCTGAAATATCGGTGCGGTTAGGCGCAACATGGCTGCCGCCGGAAATGGTACAGCAGTTTCTTTTTGAACTGTTAGAAACCCCGCGCTATATGCAGTGGAACATTAAAGTGCATTTTCTGCCCTATACCGCCGCGTGGAGCATAGAAGGAAAAAGCAGCGACCGAGGCAATGTCAAGGCCTATAACACTTACGGAACAAGCCGCGCTAACGCTTATAAAATCATTGAGGAAACATTAAATCTGAAGGACATCCGCATCTTTGACTATATCGAGGAAGCGGACGGCAGGCGCACCCCTGTTCTCAACAAGAAAGAAACCATGTTAGCACAGGCAAAGCAAGAGCAGATAAAAGCGGCGTTTGGGGATTGGGTTTGGAAAGACCCGGAACGGCGCAACAGGCTTGTGCGGATGTATAATGACAGATTCAATTCGGTTCGTCCCCGTGAGTATGACGGGAGTCATATCAATTTTGTGGGTATGAATCCGGCAATCGAACTCAGAGAGCATCAAATTAACGCGGTAGCACACATCATGTACGGCGGAAATACTCTGCTTGCACACGAAGTGGGTGCGGGCAAGACTTTTGAGATGGTTGCCGCCGCCATGGAAATGAAACGGCTGGGGCTGTGTCATAAGAGTATGATTGTCGTGCCGAACCACATCATAGAACAATTTGCCGCCGAATGGCTTCAGCTATATCCGTCGGCAAATATCCTTGTATCCACAAAGAAAGACTTTGAACCGAAAAACCGCCGTAAATTTACGGCACGAATCTCTACCGGTGACTACGATGCCGTTATTATAGGTCACAGCCAATTTGAGAAAATTCCCATGAGTTTGGATTTTCAGCGGCGAACGCTGGAAGAACAGCTTGAGGAATTGCTCAGTGGAATCGCCGAAGCCAAGCGGAACAAAGGCGATAATTTCACGGTAAAGCAGCTTGAAAAGAGCCGGAAATCCTTGCAATTGCGGCTGGATAAGCTCAACGACCAAAGCCGAAAGGATGACCTTGTAACCTTTGAGGAACTCGGTGTTGACAGGCTGTTTGTTGATGAGTCGCATGGGTACAAAAATCTCTATCTTTACACCAAAATGCGAAATGTCGGCGGCATCGCCCAGACCGAAGCGCAGAAGTCCGCCGATATGTTTATGAAATGCCGATACCTCGATGAACTTACCGACGGCAGAGGCATTATTTTTGCAACAGGTACGCCTATCAGCAACTCCATGGTGGAACTGTATTCCATTCAGCGATATTTGCAATATGAAACCCTGCGCAAAAATGGATTACAGCATTTTGACGCATGGGCATCCACATTCGGGGAAACGGTTACGGCAATTGAACTTGCCCCAGAGGGCAGCGGTTACCGTGCCAAGACCCGGTTCGCCAAATTCTACAATCTCCCCGAACTGATGGCGATGGTCAGGGAAGTGGCGGATATCCAGACCGCCGAAACCTTGAATCTACCTGTGCCGAAAGCCAATTTTCACAATGTCGTGGTACAGCCGAGCGAGATACAGCTTGAAATGGTGGAAGGCCTTGCCGAACGCGCCGAAAAGGTGCGAAACAAAATGGTAGACCCTAGCACCGACAATA
>JAAYFA010000397.1 GCA_012728445.1 Clostridiales bacterium
TCTTAATCCCTTCGCTATCTAAAAACTCACTGCCGTTATCTGCCGTAATTGTTTTAAAAACCTGGTCAAAATTGCCCCCTGTACGTCTCCTTGCACGTTTTATTGCCGCAATAACTTCCAATCACCTCGAACCCATCGGTGCTGTCTGGCAGAGTAAGCGTTATATTTCGACGGATAGGAGTCAACCAGTTTTAAATCTGTTACAAGGCCAGCTCTTAAAAAAGATCCTTCCAAGAGATCATGACTCAATATAGAGTCAAGTGGAATGCTGTCCTTTAAAATCGTTTGGAATGTTCTTAAATCGTAAATACCTTTGCCTGTAAATATACCTTCCCCGAATAAGTCTTGATAGACATTGGATATGGCATTGGCGTAAGGGTCTATCCCCTCCTGACCGGTCAATATCCGTGAAAAGAAAGATAAATTTGCGCTTTCGGCATCCACATCCACCCTCGGCTGAATAATGCCATAACCTTCAATAACAATATTTTTATGTAAATCTATAACAGGTCTGTTTAAAGGGTGCGCCATCACCGCTATCATTTTTTTAGCCATACCAAGGGGCAACACCGTATCGCTGTCTAATGTTATTATGTACCTTACCTGTTGAAACGGTGGTGTGTGAGACGAAAAATAGGTAAAGCTTGTATCCTCGAGTCCTAAAACCAAGTCGTTAAACTCCAGCAGAGTTCCTCTTTTGCGCTCCCAACTGATCCACTTGTTGTTACTTTCATTAAACTGCCGTTCGCGATGGAAAAAATAAAAAATTTCTATACCGTTTGGTGAATACTTATCATTGAGTTTTTTAACACCACGCAGGGCAGCGGCAATAATATCACTGTCCCCTGTCATATTTTTCTTATCCGCATCCTTGAAAGCACCGAGCAAAGCGAAATATAAATTCTTTTCTCTATTGGACAAATAATGGCTTTCCATGTTTTCCAAAAGTTCATTTACATGTTTCGGATTGTTAAGTAAGGCCGGAATAGCGACAACTGTACTCATTTCCGATGGAATACCATCCTTAAGCTCCAGTCTCGGGAAAAATGCGGGTGGCAACGTTCGACAAACAAGTTTATTAATTATATGAACAGCTATTTCAGACGAAGGAATAAAAACGGCGATTCCTGCAAAAACGGAAATCAGCAATCTGTAATCATTGGCGTAAAACAGTGAAAATCGGACAGCTGCAAATGTAAGCGCAAAAGTAATCAGTGCTATTGGTAGCAAATACATCGCTTCCGGATATTTTTTAATCACGTCTGTCATTTTCGGTAAGACCTTGCCGCGTTTATTTCGCTTGCTCCGCAAATCTTTAACACCTTCGCCGATAATATAGTAACCGACATGAAAAGTGCGTTGAATCGATAGATTGTCTGTTAATCGATCTTGTTTTTCTGCATATGCTTTTTGAGCCAATTTAATAGCTTCTTCCGCAATGTAGAGTTCTGAAACCCCCAAAACGCCGGCGAGTTCCTCAATTTTGCCCCGATAAATGTTGCGAGACTGAATATCCATGAGAGGATATGTTCCATCGGGGTCTTTACTTAATATCTCATCAACAAAGCTCGCCTGAGCGAGCAAGTCCCCCCAATCCAGCGTTGAAATCAATCGCAAGCTTGTAAAACAATTCCCTAACGTTACCGTATTTGTACTTCTGACATGATGTTCCTGTTGTATTATCTGACTGACACTTAGCCCCAACTTACTGTGGTATTCCTCCATTGCCAGGTTAACTTCCGAATAATTATTACCCGACCTTCTCAGATGATAAAACAACTGATCAAGAAAAGAAGGGTTTGTCTGCTTTAAATGGACAAAACAGCCCTTATAAGCTTTCATTATACATTCCGAATCCTTGCAGTCGCCGGAAATCCACTCTTCAAAAGCTTTATCCGCTTTGCGCCAGTTTGATTTTGCCTCCCTGATTTTTTGGCATTGATTATTGATACTGTCAATCATCGCCAGCCTGATAACCAAAGGCAATGCCCATATTTCTCGTTCCTGAAGAACGCCATGTGATTGATAGGCCTTGAGGTATTCCGATACAACCCTCTCATTGATTTGTCCGTCGGTATGCATTGCGAGCTCAACCGCCACTGCAAATATTCTGGAATAACCCTTTAAAAATCCGGATTCCAGAACCGGAAGTTTGAAATAGCTTTGCAAATGAAGGTCACGCCTGATTGATTTTACTTGTTCTTCAATAATATAGGAGTTATCAAGCAACCACTCGGCCGCAGGAGGTACTGCATGTTTTTTTTGGATATCCAAATTAAGTTCTTTATACACCGATAGAATTGTTTTATAGTTTTGATTCATCCAGATAACAGGTGAATTGTAGTAACGACGCCTTTTGCGCACCGCATGCTCCGCAGCTGTTCTTTTTGCATGAGCTTCAAACTCTTCACTCGTTAGCAAAGCGTCACGCATACTTAATTTTTTGTCCAGCCTCGTTTTAATTAACAGTATCCATATAACCGAAAAAACCACGGAAACAGACAAGATAACTAAGAATATACCCAACAGTATAGTACCAAAATTTGTATTCAAGGTCTTCTTCTCCCTCCTATTTGCACCCTTTGTTTCAACCGCTTTTTACTGCAAGTGCAAAAACTTTTTATAAATAGCCTTAATAAATAGCTAGCTGCAAATATTGCAAATAAAACCGAAGATTTGCCAAATATCAAATTTTCTTAAAAAAGTCTGTGTACATTATACCATATTTATTGTCTTTTTAAAAATTTTTTTGTAATTATGTATTGACCCGATATGTACGATGAAGCGATTGACAAAAAGCTCTCCTTTGAGTTATTATTAGCGTGTCGTTTTTATTATTTATATCACAAGTGGATATCGCCAAAATGACTGACTGTAAAGTTGCTGCGGTAAGCGGAACAAAGGACATCAAGAAAAATTTCCGTTTAAAATAGGAGGATTTTTAATGAACAAACCGATTTTATCAGCATATTTTGAATCAAAAGCTCCATCCGGCGTTAGGCTTGCACAAATAAAGTATGATGAACGAGAGCACAAACCCGAAGCCGTTATCAATGTTGGGCAAGGGAATGTCTTGCTACCGACAAACCCTGCTATGCAAAAAAGGCTCTTAAACTTGGATGCGCCTGAAAGCCCGTTTGCAAAAGGTACTATCCGTTACTCAAACGCCGGTGGTACGAGCGCGTGCCAAGCGGCGTTTAAAAATATTCTTGCCTGCGAAGGATTTGACACTTCAAAGCTTTCTGTTCAGGTTACAGACGGTGGCTCCGCGGCCATGGAACTGATGATTCTCGGCGTGTGTGGACCGGCAGGCAGTGACGAAAAACCACTGATGCTCATAGACCCCGCTTATACAAACTACCTCGCCTTTGCCCGCAGAGTAGGCAGAAAAACTGTTACTGCAAAGCGCAGCTTAAGTGAGTGCGGCAAATTTAGCCTGCCATCAATGGGGGAAATCGAAAGCATTATAAAAGACAATAACCCGGGCGCCCTATTAATTATTCCTTATGATAACCCAACCGGTCAACTATATGATATTGAACAAATGAAAGCACTGGCGTCGCTGTGCGTCAAATACAACCTTTGGATGGTTAGCGATGAAGCTTACCGCGAGCTATTTTATACGGGCGATAAAGAGCTGGTTAGCATTTGGGGTATTACAGATGCGGATGTGCCGGGTATTGAAGGCAGAAGAATCAGTATCGAAACGGCATCAAAGGTATGGAACGCTTGCGGGTTAAGAACGGGGGCCATCGTTACAGACAATGCGCTGTTCAACAACCGTTCGGTTGCCGAGTCTACAAGCAACCTTTGCCCAAATGTAATCGGGCAATATATATTTGGTGCATTGGCTCATCAATCCAAAGAAGAGCTCGCCACGTGGTACCAAAGCCAGCGCATGTATTACAAAGACTTGATTGTTAACGTGCATGATGAACTGCTGGCGCAAGAACCCGACTTAATTGTGTCAAGCCCCGATGCCGCCATCTACACACTGATTGATGTGCGCAATGTTGTAAAGCCGGGCTTCGATTCGGTACAGTTTATTTTATATTGCGCCGAAAAAGGATTTGTGGAATGTGATGGTGTCACAACTACCCTTCTGCTAACTCCGCTAAAAGGTTTCTATGATATCCCTGCAGGCGAAAAAAATCCCGGCAGCACCCAGTTCCGCATCTCCTTTGTCGAGACCCCGGAAACGATGATGAAGGTCCCCGAAGTTTTCGTTAAACTTTTAAGGCAATTTGAATCTTTAAGATAAGTACGATATCGCTCACAATTAAACATGTTTGTAATAAAGCTGTGCTTTTGAGTTTACCTCGAAAACACAGCTTTATTTTTGAATAAGCATTGACATCAATGTTATAAAATGTTATATTTTATCGCATATAACAATCTGTTTGATAAGGTGAATTAATGAATAGCTTAAGACGAGACAAAATGCTACATTTTATCGAAGAGCATGAATCTGCTACCCTAAAGCAGCTTCACGCTCTCTTTCCTCAGCTGAGCACAATGACAATACACCGAGATTTGGAATTTTTAGCACAAAAGGGTGCCATTCGCCGTATTTGGGGAGGGGCTCAAGTTGTCCGTAACGCAGTGGAAGCTGAATTTGAAGAGCGTGAGCAAGAGAATAGTTCTTTTAAAAATGCCATGGCAAAAAAAGCGGTTTCGCTCATTAAACCGGGTGACTCCATTTTCTTAGATGCCGGCACTTCTTGTTTTGCGCTTGCTAAGCTGATACCGGATATTGATATCAATATTTTTACAATCGGGCCCAACATTGCGATAGAGCTGATGAAGCTGAACCGGCCTTCCATAAACATCTGCGGCGGTAATCTAAACCGCTCCAACCTGTCTTTGTCGGGACAAAACACGCTCGAGATGATTTCGGACATCAATATTGATATGGCCTTTGTTGGTTCCGGCGGTTACTCACACGAAAGTGGTTTCACAGGTGGAAAAGAAAGTGAAGCCCGTGTAAAATCGCTTGTCGTGAAAAAAGCACGTGTTGTTGTCGCCATGACGGATAGTTCTAAAATTGGCAAAACACGTCCATTTCCCTTCGCAAAACTTCAAGATTTTCATTATATTATTGATGACGGCAGACTGCCCGGGCACGTTTTAAGTGTCGCCGCAGACCTGAATATCACCGTTTTATAACAAGGAGGTAACAATGAAGACAACCGCAGTAAGGCTATACGGCAAACGCGACTTGAGGCTGGAAAAGTTTGAATTGCCCGAAATCAAAGAAGATGAAATCCTCGCAAGAGTGGTTTCGGACAGTATTTGTATGTCATCCTACAAAGCGGCCGAACAAGGAGCTGACCATAAGAGAGTTCCTAATAATGTGGCAGAAAACCCAATTATCATCGGTCACGAATTTTGCGGCGAACTGGTACAAGTCGGCGCAAAGTGGTCAAATAAATACCATGCAGGCGACAAGTTTGTCATTCAACCGGCGCTGAACTATAAAGGCAGTTTGGACGCACCCGGTTATTCCTACCCATATATCGGTGGCAACGCCACCTACGTTATTATCCCCAACGAAGTTATGTTGATGAACTGCCTGTTACCTTTCAAAGGCGAGGGGTGGTATACCGGTTCGCTTACCGAACCGTTTTCCTGCGTTGTGGGCACATTCCATGCAATGTACCATACAGTCAGAGGAAAGTATGACCATGCTATGGGTATTGTCGAAGGTGGAAAAATGGCCTTACTCGCCGGTGCCGGTCCAATGGGCCTTGCAGCACTGGACTATATTATACATTGTGACCGCCGCCCTGCCCTGCTTGTTGTAACGGACATTGATGCGGCGCGCCTGGCAAGAGCGGAAGAACTTTTAAGTCCGACAGAAGCAATGAAAAACGGAATTACATTAAAGTATGTCAATACATCCACAATACCCAACACGGAAGAATATTTGAGAGTCATTGCCGACGGCGGTTATGACGATGTTTTTGTGTTTGCCCCTATTGCCTCTTTAGTCGAACTTGGGGACAGCATCTTGGGTGTTGACGGTTGCCTGAATTTTTTTGCGGGACCCGACAAAACAGATTTCGCCGCAAGTTTAAATTTTTACAATGTGCATTATGCAGGGACTCACATAGTCGGCACATCGGGCGGAAATTACGAAGATATGCTGGAAAGCCTTGAAATGATGCGCAAAGGTTTGCTCAATCCTTCCCTGCTTGTTACCCACATCGGTGGACTTGACGCAGTCATTGACACAACACTAAATCTGCCCAAAATACCCGGTGGTAAAAAAATGATTTATACCGGTATTTCACTGCCATTAACCGCTATTTCAGACTTTGAGACGGCCGGTGAAAATGATCCGATTTTTGCCGAACTGCACAAGCTCACGCTGGCAACGAAAGGTTTATGGAATGTGCAAGCGGAGCACTATTTGCTCGCGCACGCAAAAGAAATTTAATATGTTTATGATAGGGAGGCGTTCATATGGCAACAGGAGTGTTAATGCCCAAAGCCGGTATTACGGTTGAAGAATGCATGATAACGAAATGGGAGAAAAAAGTCGGCGATGCCGTTAAGGTTGGCGAAGTGCTTTTTTCTTACGAAACGGACAAAGCTGTTTTCGAATGTGAAAGTACCGCCGAAGGCGAATTGCTTGCAATCTTTTTTGAAGAAGGCGACGAAGTACCTGTATTGGTAAACGTCTGTGCAATCGGCACACCGGGTGATGATATAACGGCGCTGAAGCCCGATGGGGCAAGCGTATCCGCTTCTACCGAAGTCACCGAAACAGCTGTAGAAAGCCCGGATGCACCCATAATAGTTAAAGACTCTGCTGCCGGTTCGGACGTCGCGCCATCCCCGGGTAAAACCGCAATTTCACCCCGAGCAAAAAACCTTGCTGAAAAAGCAGGGATAAATCCCCTCTTTGCCGAATCTTCCGGCCCTTATGGGAGAGTTATTGAACGCGATATTCAGTCGATGATCGAAAGCGGAATGGGCGCAACAAAAGCCGCAGCAGACGAAGCCGAGACTAACGGTGGGACCGGGTTGGGCGGCAAGGTCAGAGTGGAAGATTTAGGTAGAACTCTCGAGACCGATACAACAGCGCAAAGCGTTGACAGTTCTGCCGGCGACGAATACACCGACATTAAGTTCAGTAAAATCAGAAGTGCCATAGCCGAAGCCATGAGCACATCACTTTTAACCTCAGCCCAGTTAACACACCACCATTCTTTTGATGCGACAACTGTTTTAGCTTTCAGAAAAGGGTTGAAAGATAACGGAGAAAGACTTGGGTTACCGAATATAACCTTAAATGACATCGTTTTATTCGCTGTTTCACGCACGCTGATGAATCATCCGGACTTAAACGCGCATGTCCTTGAAGACAACACTTTACGCCAATACAAAGACGTGCACCTCGGGATAGCCATTGATACGCCCCGTGGGCTAATGGTCCCGACAATTTTCTTTGCCAACCGCAAGTCACTTATTGAAATTGCGATTGAGGCCAAGGATCTTGCCAAACAGGCGCAAGCAGGCACCATTAATCCCGACTTGCTGCAAGGCGGAACATTCACTGTTTCCAACCTCGGCACGCTGGGTGTTGAAATGTTTACGCCTGTACTGAATCCCCCACAAACAGGAATTTTAGGCGTTTGCAACATTGTAACCAGGTTAAAAGAAATTGGCGGCGAATACAAGCCTTACCCGGCGATGGGTCTTTCTATAACCTATGACCACCGTGCGGTTGACGGAGCGCCTGAAGCACGCTTCGCACAGGAACTTATCAATAACTTGGAGAATTTCTCAATTCTGCTTGTCAAATAAAGGAGTGCTTATATGGACACATTTGATTTAATTGTGTTGGGTGGAGGCCCCGCGGGATACTTGGGCGCCGAAAGGGCTGCACAAGGCGGCATGAGGGTTGCCGTTTTCGAAAAGCGTGCCTTGGGTGGCGTATGCCTCAACGAAGGCTGCATACCGTCCAAAGCGCTGCTTAATTCCGCAAAAGTTTATGAGTATGCTATGCACGGTGAAAAGTATGGTGTTACGGCAACCGTCGTTTCGATTGACCACGCTGTGGTTCTTGCTCGCAAAAACAAGGTTGTTAAACAACTCGTTACAGGCGTTGGCATGACAATGAAAAAGCTCAATATAACCGTTATCGAAAAACCTGCCGTTATCACCGGTAAGAGTACAGAAGGTTTTACTGTTACCGCGGACGGTACTGAATATGCAACCGAAAAGCTACTTATTGCTACCGGCTCTGTACCGATACTCCCCCCTATCCCAGGCTTACACGAAGGCCTTGAGAGCGGCTTTGTTATGACAAGCCGTGAAATTCTTGACCTGAAGACTATACCCGAAAGCCTTGTTGTGGTGGGCGGTGGCGTAATTGGGCTTGAAATGGCCTCTTATTTTAATTCTGTCGGTACAGAAGTAACCGTTATCGAAATGCTCGACAAAATTGCCGGAACAACAGACAATGAAATATCGGATATCTTACTGAAAAATTACAAGAAAAAAGGCGCCAAATTTAAACTTTCCTGCAAGGTTACTTCAGTCGGCAGCGACTCGGTCACCTATGAGGAAAAAGGTGAATCGAAAAACATTGCCGCCGATAA